>JBILCN010000022.1:0-23297 GCA_044353095.1 Candidatus Nanopelagicus sp. | reverse complement strand
TGATTTCAAGGGTGTAGATGAATCTTGGCGAGATAAGCGATTACTAGTAATTGGTGCCGGTAACTCTGCCTGTGATATTTCAGTTGAAGCAGCACGTATGACTAAGACAGTTCACATGTCCATGCGAAGTCCACAATGGTTTTTTCCAAAGTTTATATTTGGTCAACCAGGTGATGTCTTTGCTGCACGTAGTAAGTGGTTACCAAAGAAGCTTCGCCAATATGGTCTGAAGTTTTTGGTTAAATTAATTCAAGGTCCATACAGTCGTTATGGATTACCAGAGAACACAACTCTTCCACTGAATACTCATCCGACTTTAAACTCCGATTTGATGGATTACATCAGGCACGGCCGGATTAAGCCTCGCAAAGCAATTAAATCTTGGAATGGCCTAACTGTTGAGTTTGTCGATGGCAGTAAAGAAGATTTTGACATTATTTGTGCCGCAACAGGTTTCTGGACTACTTTCCCGTTTTTTGATGAGAGTTTTATTAATTTTAAAGATTTAACAAAGGTGCCGCTATATAAAAAAATGATGCATGAAAAATATGAAAATCTTTACTTTATTGGATTGTTTCAACCCCTAGGTTGTATTTGGCCACTTGCAGATTATCAGGCGAAGATTGCCTGTCTTGAGATAAATGGAAAGTATCGTCGGCCAAAAGATATGAAATCTGCGATTGATCATGAGATCAAAAATCCTCACTTTGATTTCACTACAGGGCAACGTCACGCGGTAGAGGTGGATTACCACCTGTTTCGCAAAGAGTTAAAGAGTGAATTGAAAAAAGCTGGTGTAGATATAGGTAAATCACCGGCCGGAAATAAGCGTTTATATAAAAGTTTCGCCTAGAAGTTAATTACTTCTCGATCTCCTTAATCAGATCAAAATCACTGCCACCTAATTGTCCTTGTGCTGCATATAGATCTAACTTTGCACGGGTATCAGCAATATCTAAGTTTCGCATTGTTAATTGACCAATTCGATCAGTTGGTCCGAAGGCGGCATCTTCAGTTCGCTCCATTGATAACTTTTCAGGTGAGTATGAAAGCGCAGGTCCAGTTGTATTAATGATTGAGAAATCATCACCACGACGCAAGCGAATTGTGACGGTTCCGGTAATTGCAGATGCAACCCATCTAGTTAAAGATTCACGAAGCATTAATGCTTGTGGATCAAACCAGCGACCTTCATAAAGCAGGCGACCTAAGCGACGACCCTCGGCATGGTAATTAGCGATTGTGTCCTCGTTGTGAATAGCACTTACTAATCTTTCATATGCAATAAATAAAAGCGCCATACCTGGTGCTTCATAAATTCCACGGCTCTTTGCTTCAATAATTCGGTTTTCGATTTGATCTGACATACCGATTCCATGGCGACCGCCAATTGCATTTAGCTCTTTAATTAATTCAACAGAATCTTTGAAGGATTTTCCATTAACTGCAACAGGCCTGCCTTGTGAGAATTCAATCTTTACATCTTCAGTTTTAATATCAACTGATGGATCCCAAAACTTAACTCCCATAATTGGTTCAACTAACTCGATAGATGAATCCAGCTCCTCTAGTTTTTTCGCCTCATGTGTTGCACCTAAAATATTGGCATCTGTTGAGTATGCCTTCTCTGTGCTGTCGCGGTAAGGCAGATTGTGATCCTTAAGCCATTGCGACATCTCTTTGCGACCACCAAGTTCGGCAACGAAGGCTTCATCAAGCCATGGCTTATAAATCTTTAGCTTTGGATTAGCAAGGAGTCCGTAACGATAAAAACGTTCGATGTCATTGCCTTTATAGGTTGAACCATCGCCCCAAATAGAAACATTATCTTTAAGCATTGCGCGAACTAATAAGGTGCCAGTGACTGCTCTGCCCAGTGGAGTTGTATTGAAGTACTGCTTGCCACCACTTCTAATATGAAAAGCACCGCAAGCAATTGCAGCTAGGCCCTCTTCAACTAATGCGCTTTTACAATCTACTAATCGAGCAATCTGCGCGCCATACTCTTTGGCACGATCTGGAACACCTGCAATATTTGTTTCATCGTATTGACCAAGATCTGCGGTGTACGTGCAAGGTGTTGCACCCTTTGCTTTCATCCAAGCAACTGCAACAGAGGTATCAAGGCCACCGCTAAATGCGATTCCAACCTTTTCGCCAACTGGCAGTGATGCTAGAACCTTAGACATGAGGTTAGCCTAACTTAAAGCCGGTGAAATCAGCCACCTAATTTTATCGATATACCTAATTTAGTTCGGTCTAAATGTAGAGTTGGTTTATGGATATTGCATATAAATTATTTTTAACTCTCCACTTTATTGGTCTTGCTGGCCTACTTGGCGGCTTACTTGCTCAGATCCCAAATAAGCCTAAGAAGCTACAACCATTTGTGCTTCACAGTGCCTGGTTGATGTTTATTGCTGGCGTTGCGATGGTTGGTATAAATCGAGTGATGCATACAAATGATTCATCAGTTGAGCTGCTTGATCATGTCCCGGTTTCAATAAAATCAACAGTGCTATTGGTAATCCTGGCTCTTGGTTATTTGAATGTTAAGAAAGCAACATTAAGTACCAAGATCTGGGGCATCATGACTGTACTTTCTATTGCAAATATCGTTGTTGCAGTTTTTCTCTAATAAATAAATTTTTTGGTACTAAATTTGCAGTTGAACTAGAAAATTTTTAACTAGCGAGAGCGAATGGCCCGGCCAGGCAGTGCATCCGTGCGCTTGCCACCAAGCAGTGTTGCCACCCCGCCAATCCAGACATTTTCTATACCCGCCGCTGGCAATCTAGGGCTCTCATAGGTTGAACGATCAATCACAGTAGTAGCATCTAGTAAAACTAGATCTGCTTTTAATCCAGCTTTTACTAGACCACGATCTTTTAACCCTAGTCGTTTAGCGGCACGGCCACTCATTCTTGCCACTGCTCCTTCAAATGTTAAAACTTTTTCATCTCTTGCATATACGCCAAGATATCGGGCAAAAGTGCCGTAACCTCTTGGGTGCGGCCGGTTGCCGGTAAGAATTCCATCGCTACCAATCATATGTCTTCGATCTTGCATAATTGTTCGAACATTTGCTTCATATCCAGAAAAAATAATACAAGATGCCTTTAACTCCTCATCTGCAATAAAATCTAAGTAAAATTCAGTTACATCTTTATTAACCATTTTTGCACATTCAACTAATGATTTTCCAACAAATTTTAAATTGTGGTCTTTATTTATTCCAGCGATTGTGATCGCAGGCCAATTGATAACAGACCCATGAGCGCCATCGCTGCCGGTAACATTTAAATCATTTGTTACTCGATCGCGGTGCTCCTTTATTTTTAGTCTCTTTAATGTTTCAGTGTTGCCTCCTGCTTGAATCCAAGATGGCAAAAGTGCATGTAGATAGGTAGAGCCAGCAAGGTATGGATAAGTATCAAGGGATACATCTACCCCCTTGCTTTCCGCCTTATCTAACATCTCAAACAACAAATTAGTTTTATCATGAAAATTGGGATGGCTCATATGGCAGTGAGTTAAGTGCAAGGGAGTCTTTGATTGTTCTGCGATATCTAAACATTCAGCTACAGCATCCAAAAACTTTGCTCCGTAATTTCGATGGTGCGGTGCGTAGTAACCACCATACTTCGCGACAACTTTGCATAACTCGATAATCTCATGTTCATCTGCATAAATTGCTGGTACATATGTCAGTCCATCTGATAAACCAAATGCACCCTCCTTCATGCCAATCTCAACTAGATGGCACATCTGCTTTAACTCATCAGAATTTGCATTGCCCTCTTCGTTGCCACGTACCAGCATTCGCACGCTTCCGTGTGGAATTAAGTAAGCGACATTAACTGCAGACCCTGCATCTACTCTGGCTAAGTATTGGGCTACGGTATGGAAATCCCATTTAAATCCATCGGAATCACCATTCCAACCAAATAATTGACTGCGTAATTGTTGCAATGTTTCGGGATTACTTGGCACATAGGACAAACCATCTTGGCCTAACACCTCTGTTGTAACTCCTTGAGTTACTTTGGCTAAATGTTGTGGATCTGAAATGACCGCTAAGTCAGAGTGAGCATGCATATCAATAAAGCCTGGCGTAATTGTTAAGCCAGAGCCATCAATAATCTTTCCTTGTTCCTCGCCCTTAAGTAATGAGCCTACCTTTGCAATATATCCATCGACAATCAATAAATCATCTCTGGTTGCAGGAGTATCTGTGCCATCAATAATTTCTGCGCCACGGATAGTGAATGTATTTTCAGCCATCTATTGCCCAGTGCCACAATCAGAAGATCTAGTTACAAATATCTTGCAGTCTAGGTCATTCTCAAAAATCATGATTTATAGCGCCACTACAAAATCAATTTCAACCAAGATATTAACTAGATCTGAACCAACTGTTGTGCGGACTGGGAACGGTGCTGAAAAAAACTCGCTATATGCTTGATTGTATTCTTTAAAGTCGCGCTTAACATCCTGCAGGTGCACAGTTACCTTTACTACATTCTCAAATTTTGCACCCTTTAGATCAAGAATTTTCTGTAAATTTTTTAAAGTCTGTCGAGTTTGCTCAGCTACGCCGCCATCAACAATTTTCCCTGTTGCTGGATCGACCGGTCCCATGCCACATGTATAAAGAAAGCCATTAGCTACTACACCGTGTGAGTATGAACCAGCTGGTGATGGTGCATCTTTAGCTTGAATATGTTCGATCTTCATGGCTGGCTCCTTTGGTTGGGTTGTTAGAAAAATGTATGAATACAATCTACAACATCGTAATTGTCATTGACCAATGGAATCAATCGCCATTTATCAAAGGTGGTGCATGGGTGCGAGATGCCTAGACCAATCAAATCACCAATTTCATATTTATCTGTACTTCTCATAAATCCATGTTGATCATTTAATTTCTCGACCTTGCCCGTGAATTTCTCGACCTTGCCATGGTACTTAGCAAATGGCATTGGATTGTGAATATCGCAGCCAATATCTCTTTTACCTAAATTCAATACACCAAGACCAGATTCTGGTGCGCTTAGTAATTGACTCCAAACCTCAATCGCTGGCAGTAAGGGGCGGCCAATACTTTTGGCTGGATAAATCTCTTCGTAATAAATATGGTCATGAGTTACATACCCACCACTGCGCAGTAGAAGCATTCTTGGCTTACTAAATTTACCTAGCTCTTGCGCTACGATTTCAAAGTATGCGCTGCCGCCAGCGCTGACAATAAATAAATCATCGGATTTGAACTCATATGCCACCTCGCCAGCTGTAACAATTTTTTTACAGAATTCATGAACAGCGCTCTCGCCCTCAGCACTTCTGTCCGCTTTTGGAACTGCGCCTTCAAAGCCAGTAACACCTCGAAGATTTAATCTTGGATCTGCTTTAATCTCTTGAGCAATACTTTTTACTAAAGCTAGATCTCGAACTCCACCCCTGCCATTATCGGTGCCAATTTCAATAAAGAGATTGATCTTGCCATCAGATGGCGTAGCAGCTTTTACTATTTCTAATCCAGCTAGTGAATCTACATAAAAAATAATTTCAGCTTTGTTTTTCTTATTTAAAGCAGCAATTTTTGCAATTGCAGTGCTCTCTACTACCTCATTAGCAATTATCAATCTTTTAAAACCAAATTTACGAAAAATTTCTGCCTGCCAAAAGTTTGCAATGGTAAGCGCCCAGGCGCCTGCATCTATCTGCATCTGCGCAATTTGTGGTGACATTGTGGTTTTTACATGAGGTGCTAATTCTGCACCAACTGATTTGCAGTACTTTGCCATAACATCAACATTGTTTTTAAGTGCACTCTCTTTTAAAACCATCATTGGAAATTGAAAGTTTGATCGGAAAAGATTTGGCTTTGATTTGATAAATTTTTTGATACTTTTTCCGCGAAATTCAAGTGGAAAATTCTTTTGCGTTTCATCAATCTTGATCTGGTTTAGATTTACTTCCATATTTACTCCCGACCATATCTAGCGATGAACTCATCTAAAATACTAGCAGTAGATGATGAGCCACTGCGATCAATCCCGGCATCTAGAAATTCAAGTAATTGACCTAAGGTTTTTACACCACCAGCGCTTTTTACTTTTACCTTTGGACTACAGGTGGCCCGCATTAGTTTAACGTCAGCCAAGGTAGCGCCAGTTGGCGCAAAGCCGGTAGAGGTTTTTACATAATCCGCTCCTGCCGCCTCAACTAATTTACATGCAGTGATTTTCTCTTCATCTGTTAAGTAGGCGTTCTCCAAAATTACCTTGACTTGATTACCCGCAGCTGCAGCGACAACGGCTGTAATTTCACTTTGAACCTCTTGAATTTTTCCAGATTTAAGGTGGCCAATATTTATCACTACATCGATTTCTACCGCCCCATTAGCAACTGCCTCTTTTGTTTCAAAAACCTTTGATTGCGTTGTAGATGATCCGTGTGGAAAACCAACCACAGTTCCAACTAAGACATCACTGCCCTTTAAAATACTGGCAACAAATTTCACATCAGCGGGTTTGCAGCAAACGGATGCGACATCATATTTAAGTGCAACTTCGCAACCAGCTTTTACTTCATCAAGCGTCATCGCCGGACCCAATGTTGAGTGATCAATTGTTTTGGCTACTCTTTTTAATGAGTACTGAGGGTGAGGCATGAGTGAAAGGTATCAAACCTGTCTAGATAGATGAGCCAGACCAGTTGCTACTACGGCTATGCCCAGCCAGCCTTGCAATGAGATGGCTTCATTTAAAACCACCGCTGCCAAAATAGTTGCAGTTGCTGGTTCAGCCAAAATCAAAGTAGAGGCAACGCTGGGTTTAATTCCCTTTAATCCTTTTGCATAGAGAATGTAAGCCAAAGCGGTCGGAATTAGAGCAAGCCAAATAATCATGGTTGCACCATCTACGGTAGCAAGCCAGGTAAATCCAGATAAAAATAAAATTGGAATAGATAGCAATCCCGCTAAGAGAAATATTTTATAAATTGCATAAGTTGAGTCAACGCCTGCAATCAATGCACGTTTACTTGAAACTGCTAGCAATGCAAATGAAGCACCAGCGATTATTGCCAATAAAAATCCGATCAAATCAAAATCTGCCACACCATTTGCGGTACCTAAAACAATTATTCCTAAAGTTGTAATAATGGTTGCGCCAAACCATCTTCTGCTTGGTCGCTCTTTATAAATTAAGTAATCCAGCATGCCAGTTAGCGCTGGTACTGAACCAAGTGCAGTAGTTGTTCCGATTGCTACTCCGGTTTGTTTTACCGCCGAGAAGAAAGTTAATTGATAAGTTAAAATCCCAATTGCCGCCAACCACAAATTTAACTTTGGCATTGGGATGGAGATGGTTTTAGTTAATTTAATATATAAAAATAGTAAAAAGGCGCCAAGGATTAAGCGAGCGCTACCAATTGAAAGTGATGAAATTCCCTCGGGTCCAAGAGCTTGCGTGGTTCCAGTTGTACCAAAGCAGATGCCGGCGGCAATTACCAGTAGGTAATTTCGCCTCACATTATGAGATTTCACCTGACTCATATGGCAACGGTAGCCGAAATTAACACGCTAGGATTTTAACCATGACCTGGCAGCGCGTTGATTTAACACCAGCACAGATTGATCACTTAAGAACATTAGTTACTGGTCTGGTCTCCACAAATGAGAGCGTGCTTGATCAACATGGTCGAGATGAATCAGCCATTGCTCCAGTTCGTCCCTCTGCAGTTGTTATGCCGCGCAGTACTGAAGAAGTATCCAAAGTTTTGGCTTACTGCAATAAAGAGAAAATTCCAGTAGTTGCCTTTGGTGCTGGCTCATCCCTAGAAGGACATGTGCTTCCATTATTTGGTGGCATCTCACTTGATCTAACAGAGATGAATAAAATTATTGATATCAGGGCCGATGATCTACTTGTACGAGTACAACCAGGTGTTACTCGTATGGCGCTAAATGAAAAATTAGCATCCTCTGGTTTATTTTTCTCAGTTGATCCTGGCGCAGATGCCACCTTGGGTGGAATGGCTTCCACTGGCGCAGCTGGAACAACCACTGTGCGATATGGCTCAATGCGCGAAAATGTTTTGGCACTAACTGCGGTAATGGCAGATGGCACAATTATTAGAACCGGCCGTGAAACTAGAAAATTATCTGCTGGCTATGATTTAACTCGATTACTTGTTGGCTCAGAGGGAACTTTGGCCGTTATAACTGAATTAACGCTTCGAGTATTTGGTATTCCCGAGAAAATGGCAGCAGCAATTGTTCGCTTTCCAACCTTGGCAGAGGGTGTAAGTGCTGCAACTGCAATTGTTAGATCTGGTATTTCAATTGCTCGTTGTGAATTTTTAGATGCTGCGTGCATTAAAAATGTAAATGCACATGATGGTTTAACTCTTGCTGAAGTACCGACTTTATTCTTCGAATTTCATGGAAGTCCGCAAGGAGTGCAAGAGGATGCAAGTTCAGTTAAAGATATTGTGGAAGAGTTTGGCGGCAGTGATTTTGAGTGGACTACCGATGAAGGCGCTCGTCGTAAATTGTGGCAAGCAAGACACAATGCATACTGGGCTGGAATTGCTGCAAATCCTGGAAAGCGTGCGGTTAGTACCGACGCTGCAGTTCCACTATCAAAATTAGCTGAAGCAGTAGCTGTTGCAGATGAAGTTTTAGCCAAACATAAATATCCATATTCGATATTGGGCCATGTTGCGGATGCAAACTTCCACTGTTTCATTGTCACCGATCCAGAGAAACCGGAAGAGCTAGAAGAGGTTCGTCACATTACCCATGAGATCACAATGAAAATTATTGATATGGGTGGAACGTGTACCGGCGAACATGGAATTGGTTCAGGCAAAATTGATGCTTTGGTTGCTGAAACCGGAGCTGCAGCCGTAGGAATCATGAAGTCGATTAAGCAATCACTTGATCCAAATGATATTTTAAATCCAGGAAAGGTATTTAATTAAATGAGCTCAACTGTTTGGGCAGTAACGATTGCTGCCCTAATTACCGTACTTATAATTGATTTGACCATTGCCATCCTGCGACGCAATACCGAAACCTCATTTAAAGAGGCTTCAATCTGGACAGTTATTTATGTTAGCGCTGCAATTATCTTTGGTATCTCTATGGGGCAATGGAGTACCTCTAAAGCTCAATCTGAATTTTTTGCTGGTTGGATAACTGAGTACTCACTATCAATTGATAATCTCTTTATTTTTATCATTATTTTGGCTAGGTTAAAAATCGCTAAATCAAAGGAACAGTTAGTTCTTTTAGTCGGAATTATTATGGCGTTGGTTCTACGTGGCATCTTTATATTTCTAGGGGCCGCCGCAGTTGAGCGCTATACCTGGGTCTTCTTTATCTTTGGTGCTTTCCTACTCTTTACTGCACTAAAACTGCAGGGTGAAAGTGATCATGAATGGAAAGAGGGAAGATTAATTCTTTGGTTGCGCAAACGTGGCTCATCCCCTGTGACAATTGCACTCTTTGCTCTGGCCTTTACTGATTTGATATTTGCTTTGGACTCAATTCCGGCAATCTTTGGATTAACTAAAGATCCATACATCGTCTTTACCGCTAATGTCTTTGCGCTGATGGGACTACGTCAGCTTTACTTTTTAATTGGCGGCTTGATGAAACGGTTAATCTACTTAACTAAAGGGCTTTCATTTATTCTTGCCTTCATTGGAGTTAAATTAATTCTTGAGGCCTTCCATGGAATTGATATCCATATTTTATTCGGCATACACATTCCAGAAATTTCGACTCAATTCTCATTGGTAGTAATTCTTGCAACATTGACGATCACAGCCATCACTAGTTTGGTCGTAAGCGGTAAACGAGGTAGCAATAAGGTCAACCACCACTAATAGGTGGCACAATACGTGGCATGAGTGTGGTCTCAAATAAAATTCAGGTTTTCGAACCGCATCGCGCTTCTCTGCCTAAATTAAAACCTTACTTCAAAGAGTTTTGGCGCCGGCGCGAATTTGCAATTCAGCTCTCTATCTTTAGTGATAAGGCAGAGTATCTAGACTCTAAGTTAGGAAAACTTTGGTTAGTTCTTAATCCATTATTTTTAGCAGTCATTTACTATTTATTGATCTCAATAATTAGAGGTGGCGAATCTGAAACTGATGGGATCACAACTTTAAGTCATATCTTGATTGGTCTGTTCACTTTTTACTTTGCTCAAAATACAATTTTGATGGGTGCGCAATCAATTACATCTGGTGGCCGCTTAATTTTAAATCAAGCTTTTCCTCGAGCCCTACTTCCGTTATCAAGTGCAATTAGCGCTTGGCGCCAATTTGTGCCAACAATTCCAGTTTATATATCGATCGTAATTGCTGGAAAATTAATCTTTCCAGATAGTGACATGCCTGGCCTTACTTGGAATTACTTGCTTGTGCCACTTGTCTTTTTGCCGTTGGTTATGACTAGCTTTGGCCTGGCATTAATTTTTGCAACCATGAATGTTTACTTCCGCGACACCAGTAAATTATTAAGTTACATAATGCGAATCTGGCTTTACGCCTCTCCGGTTTTGTGGTTACCGCAAATGCTTACCGGGTCATTGCAAATTCTGCTTTACTTAAATCCATTTGGGCCAGCCTTATCAGCAAATAGTCGAATTTGGATTGACGGTGCAACGCCAACAGCTTCGCAGTTTATTGCCGCCTATGTATGGGCTGTTCTGACATTAGTAATTGGTGGCTACTTCTTTATCTCAAGGGAGCGCGATTTTGCTGTCCGAATCTAACTCTAAAAACTCTTTGCCAACAGATTTGGCGATCCGAATTGAGGATCTCTCAATTAGTTACAAACTTAATGTTGAATCAAAGAAGACGCTGAAGAATGCAGTAATGCGTGCCAGTAAAGGCCAGAAGGTTAAAACCAAAACTGTAAATGCAATCAGTAATCTCTCTTTAGATATTACACATGGCTCAGTTGTTGGCATTGTTGGTGCGAATGGTGCTGGTAAATCAACTTTGATGCGTTCGATCGCTGGAATTTTGCCGCCAACTACTGGGCGAATTACAGTGGATGGAAAAATATCTACCTTGTTAGCACTGGGCGTTGGATTTAATCCATCTCTTTCTGGTCGAGATAACATTATTTTAGGTGGCTTAGCAGCTGGTATGACAAGGGCTGAGATTGAAGCACAGACAGATGCAATTGCTGAGTTTGCTGATTTACCAGAAGGATTTATTGATATGCCAGTTCGAACTTACTCAGCAGGTATGTATGGCCGAGTTGCATTCTCTGTTGCAGTAAATTTAACGCCAGATATCTTGTTGCTAGATGAAGCGTTATCAGCTGGTGATGCTGAATTTAAAGAAAAATCATTTGAACGAATGCGCGAGTTATGCAAACAGGCCAGCACAATTTTGATTGTCTCTCATGCATTGGCATCCATAAATGAGTTATGTGACACAGCTATCTGGATTCACAAAGGTAAGTTAGTGGCCAGTGGAAAACCTAGTGAGATCACCGATCAATACTTAACCTTCCTAAATGCCGGCAAACTCCCTTTTTCATATGAGGATCTCTAAGAAAAATCTCCTAAAAGAGGCTGAGAGCGCAGTTGGTTTACCGCTTTTTTAAATGCAGCAGGTTAGAGTCGGGGTGTGAATCGTCGCCGAGCTAAGTTAATCCGACTAGTTAAAACGATAAAGTTTTTACCGCTTGAAACCTTATATTTTCTTATCCTGCCAATCAGAAAAATAGTATCTAAGCCAAAGGCCAATCCGGGCTCTAGATTTGTATTTGTTATATCTTTCCCAAGATCAGGTACGACCGCACTAGGTTCCTTACTGCAACAACCAGCCGCCAAAGTGAAATATCATGGCGAGTTTTTTGCCTTTAACTATTGGCATCGATCTTTGCGAGAGATCTCAAAGTTTTATCCCTTTTTTTTCCTAAGGTATTTCATTGGCTTTATCCTTCAGAAACGAAAGTGGCGTTACTACCAATTTGAACACCTTAAGTTAAACCCTGATAAAGCACTCTCTATCTTGGCTCAGCTGCCCGGAACTCATGTCTTTAAAATCTTTCCATTTGTTATTTACGATGATTCACTTGTAGCAGCGATTAGGAAATTTAAGCCAGATATTCTCTTTCTGCGCCGAAACCACCTAGATCGTTTGGTCTCTCATAACAAAGCAATGGCAACTGGTGTTTGGCATGGCGTAAGTACTGAGTCAGTTGAGGTTGATATTGATGAAAAGCAATTAAATAAGTTCATGGCAGATTATCAAGATTTTTACCAAAAAATTAATCAGACTGCGCTGTCAATTGGGGCAAATACTTTAGATGTTGAGTATGAAACACTTTTTGAACCAGGAAATATCGAAAAAGTAATGAATTTTATTTTAGCTGATCCGCAAAAAGTGGCTAATTTAAATGTTAAGCCCCGAACCTTAAAGCAGGATGTCACTGGCGCTAGTCAAAAGGCCTTCTTACAGAAAATTTCTAGTAACGGTGAAAAGAAAGTGATCTCTGATTTTGATTTCCATCGGATTACAAATTGAGTAAGGCGCTGAGTAATCGATTAGTTTTGCAAGAGCTAGAGAATGAATCCCTCGAGATTTTCCGAGAGACGGCGTCGACCTTTAAAAATCCAGTAATGATGTATTCGATTGGAAAAGACTCCTCGGTACTTCTGCACCTGGCTAAGAAGGCTTTCTATCCAGGAACTATTCCATTCCCACTTTTACACATTGATACCACATGGAAATTTAAGGAGATGATCTCTTTTCGTGATCGGATTGTTGCAGAATCAGGAGTTAAATTATTTGTTCATACAAATCTTGAAAGTGTAAAAAATGGTGTTAATCCATTTACCTTAAGTGCCTCTGAATACACCAGAATTATGAAAACCGTAGCGTTAAGACAAGCACTGGATAAATATGAATTTGATGCAGCCATTGGTGGCTCAAGGCGTGATGAAGAGAAATCACGAGCCAAGGAGCGAATCTTTAGTGTGCGCGAAGCAGGACATATCTGGGATCCACGAAATCAACGTCCAGAATTGTGGCAAACCTACAATACAAAATTAGTGTCCGGCCAAACTATGCGAGTTTTTCCAATCTCTGATTGGACTGAAGCAGATATCTGGCATTACATATTGCAAGAAAATATTGAGGTTAATCCCCTTTACTTTGCAAAGCAGCGACCAGTAGTTCACCGTGGTACTCAATTAATTATGGTCGATGATGATCGATATAAATTAATGCCAGATGAAAAACCAGAGCTTAAGCAGATCAGATTTAGAACATTGGGTTGCTATCCACTAACCGCAGCGGTTGAATCTAATGCAAAGAGTATTGAAGAGGTTGTAGAAGAGGTTTTGCAGGTTAAGTTAAGTGAGCGGGCAACAAGATTAATTGATGGCGAGAATGAAGATTCAATGGAGAAAAAGAAATCTGAAGGTTACTTTTAATGGAAAAAAGCATAATTAGATTATTAACCTGCGGCAGCGTAGATGATGGAAAAAGCACTTTAATTGGGCGATTACTTGTTGAAACAGATAGCGTGCCACATGACACCATAGATTCAACTCGAAAAGTTAGACGATCTGGTTCAACCATTCCAGCCGGTGAAATTGATTTTAGTTTGCTTACCGATGGCTTAGAGGCTGAACGTGAGCAAGGAATAACTATTGATGTGGCTTATCGCTCCATGAACTTACTTAATGGAAAGCGTTTGATTATCTCTGATGCACCAGGCCATGAGCAATACACCCGAAATATGGCGGTAGCAGCATCAAGGGCAGATATTGGTCTGATTTTAATTGATGCCACAAAGGGAATCAGAGTTCAGACTTTAAGACATTTAACCATCTGCTCGCTGATGAAAGTCTCACAAATCGTAGTTGCAATTAACAAGTTAGATGCCATTAACTTTGATCAGATTAAGTATGAGCAAATCCTGACCGATTTAACTATTGCCGCTGACCGACTTGGTATCTCTAATTTGGTATCAATTCCATTAAGTGCGCTAGCTGGCGATAATGTGGTGGTCAGAAGTAAAAACACTAATTGGTATACCGGCCCTACATTGCTCGAATTTATTCAAAGTTGGACGCCAAAGGATTTTCCAACTGATTCACCATTTCTTCGGATTCAATCAATTGCCCGAGCAAATGATTTCCGAGGAGTTGCAGGTACAGTAGTAAACGGCCAATTTAAAGTTGGCGATGAAGTTAGAATTTTTCCTGCTGCTAAAAAGGCGGTAATTTCAGAGATATTCTGCGGAGATAAATCTACAAAGCAAAGTGATCATGGGTTTGCAAGCACCTTAGTTCTAACTCCCGAGGTAGATGCAACTCGAGGTGATGTTGTTATCCCTGCCAATTATGAATTAACTGGGACCGATCGTTTTACTGCAAACCTGGTTTGGCTAGATGAATCCGAGTTAGTTCACAGCCGCTCATATCTGTTAATCGCTGGATCATCTGAATCACCTGCAGTTGTTACAAAGATCAAGTTTAAGTTGGATGTAAACACCGGAGCCCAAGATGCGGCAAATACACTGAAAGTGAATGAAATTGGATCGGTTGAAATTGCAACTAATTCACTAATGGCGCTACTGCCATATGAGAAATCAAGATTGCTTGGAAACTTTGTTTTAGTTGATCGCCAAAGCATGCGAACTGTTGCTGCTGGAATGTTTGATCACTCTCTTCGACGCAGCAGCAATGTTCACCATCAAGATTATGAAATCAATATGAAAGAGCGCGCAGCCGCAAAAAACCAAGAGGCAAAGGTGATTTGGTTAACTGGTCTTTCTGGATCTGGAAAATCTACAATTGCAAATGCGGTAGAAAAACAATTATTTATCGACGGTAAGCATGCATATGTCCTAGATGGCGATAATTTAAGATTAGGTTTAAATAAGGATTTAGGATTTACGCCAGGTGATCGTGCAGAGAATGTTCGTCGCGTTGCCGAAATAGCTAAGTTAATGAGTGATGCTGGATTAATTGTCATCGTTGCGCTGGTCAGTCCATTTGAAGCAGATCGCCAAGCCGCAAAAGCTATTTTTACATCCACCCCGTTTTATCAAGTCTTTGTTGATACGCCAGTTGAAATTTGTCAGCAACGTGATCCAAAAGGTTTGTATGCCAAAGCTAATAAGGGTGAGATTCCAAACTTCACCGGCCTAGGTCAGGATTATGAGATGCCAAAGAATCCAGATTTAATCTTGGATGGAACTGCAGAGCTATCTAAGAATTTAGCGGCGGTTTTAAAGCTGATCTAATATGAACGGCTATTTTTTAAAACCAAAAAGGTGCGCTTAATTAATTTTGTTACCTGCCTAGGCCTTCTTATCTGAGTAAAACTCCTTAATCCCAAAGCTAGCATTGGAAAAATATTGGTAAATGAAAGTTTTTTGGTGAAATCAAATGTGCCTACCTCTGCCCAGCAAATGCCCCACTGATTTTGTAGATTTTGATAGTAATCACCAGGTGTATTTCGAGCACGATTTAATGCTGGGGCATACAAGATAAAGGCGCGTTGATCTAAAGCATCTACCAGGCCTTCCAGCCCATTCTTGCTCTTATTTAATTTTTTCTTTAAAGATTTGTAAGTTATCCGCGAATCAGGGTTACCTTCAACATAATACAAATAAGGAACTGAACTACTTTGGATTAAATCAAGAATCTGTTGAATGCTCAATATTTGCTGACTAGTTAGATTTACAAGTGCAAATCTGGTATCACTTTGCACAAATCTTGAAATAGCCCGAATATCTCGATTGGCATCATTGATTACGCTGTAACGTCGATTAAGAACTTTCCAATCACCCAGTAATCTAAATTGGGATTGATTGGTAATTAAGAATTGATTAATTACTTGCTTAAAAGTTTCAAAACTCATCTTTCGACAATCGATAAGTACCTCGTTCTCGGGCACTTTCCATTGCAGATCAGATTTATTTCGTAGATATGTCAAAGCAGGAATGTAATTTGCAAAGAGTGGTTGATTATGAGCGATTACGGTGTTGGTATTTTGTTCAACTGTACTGATACCTAAATGCCATGAGTAAGCTTTATCTTCTGGCACCATTCGCATTCCAGCCATTAGTACTCGCCAACCTAATTCAGTGTCTTCACCTGTTTTAAATAATGGGTTGTAGCCACCTAAACTTTGCCAATTTTTTCGATGAATTGAAAAGGTTGCACCAACTAATGCCCTGAAGCTCTCTAAAGTTACAGACCGTAGATTGTTGGTGGCTTTTACTAAGCTCTCCCAGCTCTCTTTGCCCTCACTGCTTTGATGCAGTTTATGGAAGTTTCCTGAATTTAACTCTCTTACTAACGACGTTGGGTTATAAGGCCACTCGGCTACAAATCGTTTCCATCCCAGTACTAAGTAATCTTGTGATTCATGGTGCCACTTCATCATCTGTGCCAAGTGATCTGGATGAAGGACCATATCTGCATCTATGCACCAAATTACATCCTGCTTAAGTGACTTGATTACATGATTAACCGCTTGCGTCTTTCCCCAACTTTTATCATTATTTTTAAAGTAGATTAATTTGCTTTTTGCTGGCTTAATTGCTGGCAGCTTTAATTTTTTACTAGAACCATCATCAACAATATAAACCGAGATTAATCTTTTAGGATAGCTTTGTACTGATAAGGAGGCGAGAAGTAAATCTAATTTACTCTGCCCATCACGACAAGCAATTACTACTGCCACACTTAACTTTGGATTTTTTACTATCTCTAAATTTTTTGGCCTGTCATATCTAAAGGTTGCACTCATTGAGCTGTGCCAAACTCTGGATGAGCCCAAATACCAACCCGTTGATCATTAATCTCTCTTAAATACTTTGAGTAATTAGTGGCATAGGTATGTGAGATTAAGGAGCGTTTGTAAATGTAACCAAGGCCGGGCATGCGCCAAATTTTACCGCCATTCTTTTTAACGCCTGTAAGCAAGAAATTATCAACTGCGCTCTTGCCTTCACCAAACCATCCAGCTGCTTGGGCACTCTCGCGCCGAACTAATATTGTGCCGCCGCAAACCCAATCACTCCAATGGTTATATGTTGAAACCTCTGTGCTTGGATCTCTGCGCACAGTTAGATCAAGTGCTTGCAGATAAACATAATTCATCGCTTTACCAACAACATCTGCTTTTTTTACAATCGCCGTTTCAAGTAAATCTTTTAAGTGTTCTGGGCCGTAAATATCATCATCATCAATCTTGGCCAAATACTGCCCGGTGGAGCTTTTTGAAATTTGAGTTAAAATTTTACCGAGCGTTGCTGATGCTGAAAAACTTTGCACAATTACCGAAACTTTTCGTTTTCTTAACTTAAGAATTAAAGTTTTCTGTTGTGATGTAAGTGCAAAATTATGTAATCCGATTAGTAATTCATAACTTTTAAGAGTTTGATTTAGTAGTTGATTTAAGATTGCCGTTAGATCCTTGGGCCGAGATGTTGCTAGAACAACAGATAGAGTTGGATACTTCTTGACGCTAGCTCTGTGATTGGCTCTTACTTGCGCAAAAGCAACTACCTCTTCCTCAAATTTCACTATGCTAATTAATTACCGATTGAACCGATAATTATGAAGGTTGCGGTAATGGCTGTGGCTAGTAAAACTGCTTGACCCAGAATCTTTAGAGCGGTAACTTGATCAGCACGACGATCCTGCGCAGATGCCACTCGTGAAATCTTTCCTAACTTACCGAAATTAAAGGTGCCGGCAAATCCGTAGGCTAGACAAAACTTTTTACGTGCTTGAATAAATCCAATTGCAAAAATCATGGCGGGTAAAAAGATTGTTAGCTTAGCGCCGGTACTTACATCGGTGGTTAATAAACCAACACCGGTTGTAATTGTAAAAAGTAATCCAATGATTGCTACAAATTGACGACGTTGAACTTCACCTTTACCAATATTGCAGCTACCAGGTATGTACTCTGAACTTATGGAGTTGCTAGACATTAAGCCTCCTCCCGCTCCTCTTCATCACTCCAGACCTCGTACTTATCTACATCGGTACGAGAGAGCCAATTAAATAACGCCTTTAGTGCGCCAGCAATTACAGCAAGGAAAGCTAGTGAGGCAATAATGCGGCGAAAAACTTTTATCATGAGTTAAATCTACCCCTGGCTCGCAAGTTTTGTCAGCGCATCGCCCGAGACTCGATAAACCGTCCACTCATCCATCGCCTGTGCTCCGATTGATTCATAAAAATCAATTGCATCTTTATTCCAATCAAGTACCCACCAAGAGAATCTTGAGTAGCCACGTTCTACACAAATCTGTGCCAGTTTAACTAAGAGCGCCTTGCCATGACCCTGCCCACGGTACTTTGGATCAACAAACAAGTCTTCTAAGTAAATTCCGTGCTTACCCAACCAAGTTGAGTAATTTAAAAACCAAATTGCAATTCCAGTAACCTCATTATTTTGTACTGATAAGTGGCAGTACGCCTGTGGGTTATCACAAAATAAGGATTGGGTTAAATCAGCTTTTGTTAAGACCGCCTCTAGTGGTGCTTTTTCATACTCAGCTAAGGCGTGTATGTAACGGTAAATATCATCGATATCACCAATTTCAGCTGCTCTAATCTCAAAGTTCATTTATACCTAACGATTGCCACTCATAATGCAAGCATAACTCATTACAAAATTACTAACTTCTATCTACTTTATTTTTTAGCTTCAAGCATCATTGCAACTGAGTTAATACACCAGCGCTCATCAGTTGGAACTGCATAACCCTCGCCCTTGAATACATGACCTAAGTGAGAGCCACAGGCGGCGCAACGTACCTCAGTCCTAACTCTTGGAAATAGTGATCGGTCCTCGAGAAGTTCAACTGCATCATCAGCAGTAGGTGCATAAAAGGATGGCCAGCCACAACCAGAGTGAAACTTTGTTTCAGATTTAAACAATTCAGCAGAGCATGCCTTGCATTTGTAAACACCAATGGTTTCGGTATCGGTGTATTCACCGGTGAATGCAACTTCAGTTGCAGCCTTTCGCAAAACATCAAATGAGAGTGGATCAATCTTTGCTGCGAGCGCAGCATCATCAATCTTTACTGGGTAATTTTCAGAGCTAATTGGTTTATTGCTCATGATCCGATTAACTCCAGCGGAAAGGCAACACCAGTTGTTGAGTGGCAGTCATAACCATTTGGATTCTTAGCTAAATACTTTTGGTGGTACTCCTCAGCTATCCAATATGTATTTGAACCAGCTGGTGATATCTCAGTAACAATTTTTGACATATCATTTTTATCTAATTCAATTTGATAAGCATCCCTAGTAAGTTGGGCTTCATGCAGCTGTAGATCGGTTGTGGTAAAGATTGCGCTGCGATATTGGGTTCCGATATCTCCACCTTGCTGATTTAAAGAGGTGGGATCATGCATTACCCAAAACTCAGCAAGTAAACGTTGATATGAGATTTGGCTTGGATCAAAGTTGACTTCAACTATTTCAGCATGTGCTGTGCGACCAGTACAAACCTCCTCATATGTTGGGTTTGATTTATCGCCACCCATGTAACCAACAGATGTAGAAATAACTCCAGTTAATTGCCAAAATCTGCGCTCTGCACCCCAAAAACAACCAGTAGCAAAGTAAGCGGTTTGCGTCGGTTGTGTCATGGCTTAATTCTCCCTGATTGATTCAAGTTGATCAATTTGTGAGTGCTAGCCTTCATTTCTAGGCTGATTAGGTAATTTCTATTCTCGCCCCCGTAGCTCAGGGGATAGAGCACTGCCCTCCGGAGGCAGGTGCGCAGGTTCGATTCCTGCCGGGGGCACGCTGAAATAAATAATCATTTGATCACATAATTTTAAATCACAGATGAATATCCTTGTTTATTTAATAAATTCACGGGAGAATTCTCACCTGAGAGGGATTTCCTCTCCTGTTTTTAATTAGTCGAAAGATTTCGAGAGATAAAAGGAGTTAATGACCTATGGATTGGCGACATGAAGCCGCTTGTCGCGAAGAGGATCCAGAGGTTTTCTTTCCGGTAGGAAACACCGGTCCTGCTCTTGCTCAAATCGAAGAGGCAAAAAAAATCTGTGAACGTTGTTCTGTAAAGGAGCCATGTCTTGCATGGGCCATAGAGAGCGGACAAGATGCCGGAGTCTGGGGTGGCTTATCTGAGGATGAGCGACGTGCGATGAAACGTCGAGCAGCTAGAAATCGCGCTCGCCAACTAGAGAATCAAAACACCTTCTAAATTTAAACAGATTGATTAACCGCAAAACTTAATCTCGCGGTTGTAAGGGCGCCCTCTCGATTAACTGCAATCTCACCAGCTAACTCATTTTGAGTAAGCGTATTTACAATTTGCAAACCTAAGTTTGCAGATTTCTCTAAGTTGAAATCTGTCGGTAAGCCATCACCATTATCACTTACACAGACAATGTAATTACTTGCCTGCTTTGAAATACTAACTTGAAGTAAATCACCAGAATTAGCTAATCCATGCTCTAGTGCGTTTTGAATTAACTCAGCAATTACTAAAGATAAAGCTGTAGCAACCTTTGAATCAAAGAAGCCAAATTCACCTAATTTTTCATAACGAATTGGCCGAGGCGCCAGACTTATCGCATTTTTTACAATTTGATCAAGCACTGAATCAAATTCAACAAACTCAGTGGATTGATTAGAAAGCGTCTCGTGCACAAGTGCAATTGACGCTACTCGCCTAACCGCTTCTGCTAACGCCGCGCTGGCTGTGGGATCCTCCACCCGCCTTGATTGCAATCTAAGTAAGGCTGACACCGTCTGTAAATTGTTTTTAACTCGATGGTGAATCTCTTTAATGGTGGCATCCTTTGTGATCAACGCCTTATCGCGATTACGTAGCTCAGTTACATTATGTACAAGAACTATTGCGCCGATGTGATCTTTAGCAGTTGTAAGGGGCAAAACCAATAAATCAATTACTCCTTTGCTATTTTCATACTCAACTCTTCTTAGATTCTTACCCGATAGCACGCTTTGCCAAGCCTCATCAGTTGGCTCACTTTTACTCTTTGGTAGCTTTGCAAATAATTCACCTAAGTTCTCTTGCTCAAGCTCTTTATCAAAACCAACTCGGCTAATTGCGGATCTGGCATTTGGACTTGCAAAGTAGATAGTGCCATTTTTATCTAGCCTAATTAAGCCATCGCCAACACGTGGGGCTGACTCTGAGTTGTAAATACTGTTGCGAATTGGGAAATTTCCCTCTGCCACCATCTGAAAAATCTTGTGCGCAATCTCGCGGTAATTTAACTCTAACTTTGAAGGAGATCTCATTAACTCTGAATTTCGGTGGCGTGCAATAATCGCAATTGTCTTTCCCGCAAAGTGAACCGGGATGCTCTCCTCTTTAATCATTAGCTCACCAACCTTTATTGGTTTGGTGTCACGCAAAATTTCACCACTGGAAAGCGCCTGATCTACCCGATCATTTACTCCCCAACTTATCTCACTACCAATTAAGTCATTGTTAAAAACAGTGGCGGTTGTTGTGGGGCGGATTTGAGCGATCGCTACATATCCAGTTGGCCAAGATTTATCATCTTTACGAATTGGTAGCCATAAAAGTAAATCGGCAAATGAGAGATCAGCTAGTAATCGCCACTCTGCTACTAGCTCTGAAAGGTGTTCAATCTCTGGTGGCTGCAATTGTGAGTTTTTTGAGATCAACTCGGTAAAGGTAGCCATGGCTTAAGCGTATGAGTAACTCGGGATTTAGACCAAACTCTTGCAAAGGCGATCTAATTGTTTGGAGAATGTGGAGTAGGTAAACAGTTTGGATCGATCACCAACTGGATAACGCGCAGCGGCGCGGTAATCAAATGGCAGTTGCAGATGATCTTTGCCGGAAACAATTGAGAGAAATTGGGTATTTACCAGTCGAGCGGAACTATCAAATCTTTGTTGATTCAGTAGGTATGTGATTGCCGGCGGCAAAATTAAGTTTTGATAATCGGCGATGAATTTGGATAGGTAATTGATCCCACTTGTATCAGCACGTATTACATAAATTATTCGCTTCGCAGTATTTAGCACTAGATCTTGCAGTTGACCAGAAATTCGACGGTCGGTCAAGGTTGAGGTTAGTGCCATAGTTGAACCAGCATCCATAACCAATGTTTGATCACTTGATAACTTTTCAAAGAAATTTAAGTTCTCTACCTCCATTAACTTATTAACGGGTGATACTGGTATGCGATAAGCATCTGACTTGAGTGAGATTAGTTGGGCGCCATTAAATCGGGCAGCTACTTGATTAGCGATCGTACTGACGCCGGGTGAGCTAGGTGAACCAATCACTGCAATCAAATTATCTATTCGATCTCTGCCTCGCACCATCGGCTTGCGGATAGATTGCGATATGCAAGCAATCAACTCAGTGGCATCAAATTTGTTAGGTGTGACTGGAATAAATCTGACACTTACAAACAATTTACTTACTTTTGCTATCTCCTCTTTCTTGACTAGATCTGTTGAGTAAATAATGGTTAATTGTTCATCCGCTTTATGTTCATTTAAGTAATTTGTTAAAGCAGTAAATGTTAAGGCTCGATAGATAATGTTGTTTCCATGTGAGAACAACAAGTTGGCTACTTCAGCCTCACACTCACTATTGATAATTGCGGTGATAAAGGATCTGCCGGTCGAATTGCTAATAATTACCTCTAACAATTATTAATCGGCTATCTGCAAGATGAGAAAGAATTAAAATTACTAAGGATTGTGGCAATGAAACCACAACGCTGGCCTTACCCGAGTTGTTGCGTTCTGAAACCGCACTAACACTTACCCGTTCTGTCAGTAGGGTCGCTTCGCCAATACTTCTTGGATCTGAAGTTGGGATCGCATAAATATCAATCACCTCTCCCCTGGTTAATCCCATTGGTAAATCTGTAGATTCAATAGTTAGTGGCACAGCTCGTAAAGTAAGTTGATCTAAGGCGGATGCAATAGCAGCTAATGGAATCAGATCACCAACTGCTACCCGAGACTTAACTACCGTTCCAATAATTTGCGCAGATGAAGATAGATAATTTTTCGCAGACTCTGGCAGCAAAACTGGAGTTGCTTTGATATCTGCCTGGGTGATTATGTTCCCTGGTGCTAACTCTGTAGCACTAGCCCAAACATAAACAGTGCGATTCGCTTCTTTAGTAATTAATGAGGCAGCAAGTATTGCGATGATAAAAAGTGATATTCCAGTTATTAATCTTGAATTTTTTAGTAGTTGTAAATCCTTTATTT
>JBILCN010000024.1:0-22109 GCA_044353095.1 Candidatus Nanopelagicus sp. | reverse complement strand
GGTTAAGTAATGTTTACTGGATTAATTCAATATGTCGGTGAGGTATCAAAGATTGAACAAGCAGATACCAGCGCCCGCTTAACAATCACCTGCCCAGCAATTACCTCTGAAATCAAAGTAGGGGATTCAGTTAGCGTAAATGGTGTTTGTTTAACTGTTACCGATTTTAATAATGACTCATTTAGCGTTGATGTAATGGTGCAAACCTTAAATCTATCTAGCATCGGCAAATTAGCAATCAAGGATTCAGTAAATCTTGAGCTAGCAACTAAATCGCAAGACCGCCTAGGTGGGCATATTGTGCAAGGCCATGTTGATGGCCTAGCCCAAGTAGTTGCCATCACCCAAGAGCCAAAATGGCAGCGCATGGATCTTAAATTGCCAGATAAGTTAATGAAGTATGTCGTTGCCCAAGGCTCCATTGCACTCGATGGTGTTTCGCTAACAGTGGGTGAGCTAAATGATGCAAGTAATCAAGTAACGGTTTGGTTAATCCCAGAGACGCTTGCTAAAACTAATTTAGCCAGTAAAAAAGCTGATGATTACCTAAATGTTGAAGTAGATGTATTGGCTAAGTATGTAGAACGATTAATTGCGCGTGGTGATAAAGCATGAGTAACTTAACCGCTGCTCTTTCACAATTTAAGGCAGGAAAATTCCTAATTGTCACCGATCATCAGGATCGTGAGAATGAGGGAGATTTAATTCTGTTGGCACAATCTGCAACCACAGAGCAGATCGCCTTTATGGTTCGCTATACATCAGGTGTTATATGTGCTGCGATGGACAGTGCAACGGCAAAGCGATTAAAGCTGCCACCAATGGTTAAACGCAATGAGGACAACCACTCAACTGCTTTTACAGTGAGCGTTGATTTAATCTCAAATCGCACAACTGGAATCTCAGCCCAAGAGCGAGCGAATACTTTACGTGCATTAGGAAATACAAATTCCACCGCCAATGATTTTGCAAGACCTGGCCATATATTTCCCCTAATTGCAGTTGATGGTGGATTGCAAGAGCGCGCAGGTCATACCGAGGCTGGGGTAGCGCTGTGCCAGTTAACTGATACAAATCCAGTGGCGGTAATTTGTGAATTAGTAAATGATGACGGTTCGATGATGCGTGGTGGGCAACTAACTGAGTTTGCAAAAGTACATCAAATTGAGGTTATCTCAATTGATGAGTTACGCAAGATTGCGCCAACCGTGAACAAAGCAGATAAGCCAGGTTTTACCTGGGCAAAGTTGCCACTTAATAATCAAAGCTGGCAGATCACAACTTTTACCTCAAACTTTGGTACCGATCATGCAATCCTTAAATTTGGCGCGCTGGATGCAAAGCCATTGGTGCGCATTCACTCAGAGTGCCTAACTGGTGATGTCTTTGGTTCCCAACGCTGTGATTGTGGAGCACAACTGCTTAAATCAATTGAGTTAATTGAAAAGCAGGGCAGTGGCTTAATCATTTACCTACGCGATCATGAGGGACGTGGCATTGGACTTGCTCAAAAGATTGCAGCTTATGAGTTACAAGATCAAGGTGAAAACACAGTGCAGGCAAATATTTCATTGGGCCATGTTGTAGATGATCGAAGATATGAAGACGCTGCTTTGATTCTGCAGGCATTGGCAGTTAAAGAGATTGATTTGCTAAGCAATAATCCAGAGAAGTTTTCACAGCTGATTAAGGCTGGCATTAAGGTCAATCAACTTCCGATTCAAATACCAAGTAATCCACACAATATAAATTATTTAAAGAGTAAAAAAGAGATCCTCAACCACGCACTAGGAGATATCTAATGAGCCATGGCGCACCAACAATCCAAATCAAGCAACAACCAAATTTGCGAGCGGTAATTATCTCTGCATCATGGCACCCAGAGATTTGTGATGCCTTAGTTGCTGGTGCCAAGCGTGGGTTGGCAACTGCTGGAATTACTTCACCAACAATTAAGAGTGTGGCAGGCTCCTTTGAATTACCACTTGCTGCGCAATTAGCTTTTGATGAAGGCTTTGATATTGCAATAGTTGTTGGCTTGGTACTTCGCGGTGAGACCCCACACTTTGATTATGTATGCCAAGGTGTAACAAATGGCGTCATGCAGGTATCGCTCAGTAGATCTAAGCCAATTGGTTTTGGAGTTTTAATGTGTGATCAAATATCTCAGGCACAAGATCGCGCCGGTCTTGCTGGAAGTAAAGAGGATAAAGGGTATGACAGCGCATTAGCTGCGCTGTCAGTACTCTAATTACGAATCGAAATCTCCGCCTCGGCCAGTAACTTTCTTACCCCGCTTGCGCTTACCTTCATATTTAAAAAGTAAGAACAAGACGAAGAGACCAAATGCGGTAATAATTAAAAATTGCGTGGTCATTAATTAACCTAGGATTGACCAAACTACCAACGCAAATACTGCAAAACCAAAGCCAATAATTGCACCGGCTGAGATCTTTAATAGATCACCAGATCCAGCAATTTGCTTGCCTAGTTCAGATTTGCTCTTCACACTCTTTAGGTCAACAAGTACTGCTTGACCTTCACGAACTGCTGCGTATTGGCTCATCATGGAAAGGATTCCAGTTATAGCTGCAACACCAACTGCTAAAAACTTGGTGGCATCAGAGGCATCTGCAAACTTATCAAAACTTGCTAGCGCAACAAGTGCTGTTAGAACTAGAGCTGGCGCCATTTGCGCATTAATTATTTGTGAGCGCATGCCATTCCATAACTTAATTAAGTCTCTTTCATCCATTGATTTTCTCCAGTATCGATAGCAATTCTTGCTATTTCTTAAGCCTAAATATACAGGTGAGAATTGCGATCTATGGGATTACAGTTAAGCCATGCAGCGATTTAAAGGCTTACTTAAGGCATCTCACTTTGGACCAACCCTTTTAGTAACCGCTATCTCTTTTCTTTTTGGGACCCACTATTGGTGGGAAGGCCCAGCTTATGTAATCGCCTTTGGCGTATTTACTGGTCAATTAGTAATTGGCTGGAGTAATGATCTTTATGATTTTGAAGATGATTTAAAACATAACCGCCAAAGTAAACCGTTAGTGAACGGAGTACTAACAAAAGCGTACTTGCAAAGATGGCTGCGACTTATGGTGCCATTCTCATTTATTGCAAACCTAGCTGGCCCACTTGGTATAAAGGGTGGCCTGGTTTACATGTTCGGCGTTGCCTGTGGTGTTGCCTATAACTTCTACTTTAAATTCTCAATTCTGTCACCACTGCCATTTGCTATTGCCTTCGCTGCGCTTCCATCATGTATTGCAATCTCAAAAGACATAACACCGCCAACTTGGATGTGGCTGGGTGGTGCACTCTTTGGAATGGCTGCTCATTTTATAAATGTGATTAAGGATATGAAGCAGGATCAGATCAGTGAAATAAAAGGATTACCACAACGCCTTGGTACAAAAAAATCAATAGTTGCAGCAGCCTTATTGATAGCACTTGGTTTCTTAGTAATCTTTTTAGCATGAAAGGCTCAATTGCGTTAGTCGGCTCAGGTGAGTATTTGCCTGCGATGGCAGATCTTGAAAAATCTCTAATTGATGATGGTTTGAAAAATGGTAAGCAGCCAACCTATATTCAAATACCAACAGCTGCTGGCCAAGAGTCACCAGATCGCCTTGATTACTGGCGCCAGTTAGGAAAGGCACAAGCAGATGCACTTGGCGTTGAATCTTTATTCTTGCCAATCTACACCCGCGAAGATGCTTTTAATCTTGAGTATCTAAATCAAATCAAAGATAGCGCACTCATTTATTTCTCTGGTGGGGATCCTCATTACTTGGCGCAAACTTTAATTGACACACCACTTTGGGATGAGATCAATAAATCTTGGCAATCTGGAAGCTCACTTGCCGGTTGTAGCGCGGGTGCAATGGTGCTTAGTTCACATATTCCACACTTTAGATTTTCTAATAGAGAGCCAACACCAGGACTTAATCTGACGCCAAATATTCGAGTGATTCCACACTTTGATAAGTTCTTTAAATGGATTCCTGACTCTGCCGCCAAGGTTTTACTTGAAGTACCTGATGAAACAATTTTAATTGGCGTGGATGATCTAACCGCTCTCGTTAAACGAAGCGGAGATGATCATTGGATTGTGCAAGGCAAGGCAAAGGTGCATATATTAAAAGGTATGCCAGATCAGCAATTAGAGCATAACCAAAAGATTAACTTTTTGTTTAGTTAAACCTTATTTTTGTGGGCAGCTTTAGATAAAAATATCGCAAAGACTAGAGCGATCACGATTAAAGCATTCAAACCCATTTCAAGTAGTGCGCGTTCGAAGGCGGCATCACTCTTCGTGCTTTCAAGTGTTAAAGATGCACCCACAGTTAAAATGTGTCGAACAGCGGCAATAACTCCAATAATTAGGAACTTATCTAATTGGTAGACACCATCGGTAAAGCGTGAAATTACGGTTCGCAATATTTCTAAGATAATTACAATAAATAAAATGTCATTAATGCCTTGAATCATGCCATTTGGGAAGAATGGATCTGTTTCTAACAATCTCTTTGTGGTGTAGAAGAAGGCGACGACTCCGATTACAAATAAAGCGATCGCAAGAACAGCATGGAAAATATCCTCAACAAAATCAACATACCTAACTGGCAGGATTGAGGTCTCGATAGCAGATTTCTTATCTTTAGTCATACTTAAATTTACCGCCAATCTAGGACAATCTCAATCACACAGGCCACTATGTAATTAAATTTGCATCCTCATTAATAATCGAGGCTGCAATCACGCCTAATTTGAGTTGATCCACCTCAAGCAAGTAGGAGAGTTTGGCATCTTGTAGGGCGCCAGTAACTGAAACTTTTTGTCTGATCTGGCCATCATTTACTAAGCACTCATCGAAGGTGAAACCTTTGTTTGAAATCAGCACTCGATATTGCGCTCTGATAATTAACTCAAATTGTTCAAGATCAATTGACTCTCTAAATGAAGGTGCTGCAAAGGTGTATGCAGTTGCAAAATCATTTGCTGCTATCGCATTTATCTGGGCTGAGATATGAGTTTGTGCTAAAACTTTTTGATCATCTGTACAAGGGCCATCAGTAAGCGTTTCAAGGGGGGAGGGTGATGAGCAAGCCGACAAAAGTAATGAAATTGTGAGACAGGCAACTACCTGCACCATTCGAATTCTCATTTTTTAAGTCTACTCTCAGCAATTTGTTGTAACATCCCGACGTGCGAAAAATTTTAATCTCAGCCTTACTTCTTGCTCTTATTGCCCCAGTCTCTGCCTCTGCTCATCAACCAGTGACTATTGCAGATAATGAAACCACTGCTGCTCGTGGCCCACTTCTGGTAGATGGCACCATCTCATTTGCAGTCCGCGCCGCCTTTACCAAGAGTGGTCAGAAAAAAGGTTTTCGCTTTGATTTAAAAGAGGGTGAGCAACTTAATTTTGAATATTTAATTATTGATAAAGCTCCAGAAAATAAATTAAAAAATGCTCAATTACCTCAGGTAGTAATCACCGCTCCAAATGGCAGCAAAACAACAGTAAGGTTTAATGAACGAAACAAGTTTTCCTATAGCGGAACAAATTACCTATATCTATACCGAAACAAATCTGTCGGCCAAAGCGGAACCTACAACGTTGATATCACCGCTAAAGCACGAGCTGCAATCACACTTGTAGTAGGCGAAAAAGAGATTCCCGGCGATGTAGTTCGTGGCGCTGTTGCAACTAGTAAGCCCACACCAAGTGCGACACCAACTAGTAACGCAGCTGCTTTAACCATGGAGCAGGTTAAGAAAAACAATACCGCCAGCAGTTGTTGGTCAGTTATAAATGGAAATGTTTACAATCTAACAAATTGGATCTCATCCCACCCAGGTGGATCAGGTGCGATTACTCGCTTATGTGGCACTGATGGCACCAAAGTGTTTTCAAATCAACACCGAGGTGACACACAAGCAGAGTCTCGCTTAAGTGGATTCTTGCTTGGCAAGTTAGCTAGTTAAGTTCCCAGCTTATATAGGTAGTTACTGAAACCTTCTGAGTTCCCATATCAAAGCTTGTGCCAGCAGCACTATCACTCTTTGCTAGCGCCATTGGTTGTGGGGACTGATCATAATTTTCATTGATAGAAAGAATCCGGCCTAACTTTAAATTAGCTAGTTTGGCGTAACTCTCTGCCTTTGCTCTTGCCTGCTTCATTGAATCAGCACGAGCCTCTTCTATAGCGCTACTTGGGTCCAACAAAAATGATGAGATCGAACCTATTTGTAGATTATTTTTACCGGCTGCAACTAATTTATCAATTACAACTCCGGCATTATCACTATCTTTTATTGTTATTTCAAAATTTTGGGATGCGCGATATCCGATAAAGCTGCGTGCACCATTAAGGCCATACGTGTATTCAGGAATCAAAGAGAGATTAGTTGATGAGAAATCCTCTGCCGCCACCTGATTTGCCGTTAATACCTCTCGCACCTGATCTGAAGTTTTTGCTAGATCAGATAGTGCCAAGGCAGAGCTCTTCTTGATTACTGTTGCAGTAACACTTAATTTAATGGCATCTGGTACTACCTGTGAGTATCCAGTTGCAGAAAAAGCCACCGTTTGTAAATAAGCTGAATCTGATTTACTACCGCTTTGGCTTCCCAGTACAAAGGCTAAAACTAATGACAATGTAATTGGTAGCGCTACTTTAAGTAATCTTTTAATATCTATTTGCATTTGCGCATCCTCCCACGAAAGAGCGAGAAACTGCTGAATATCTACTGTTAAAACCCCACAAGTATCAAAAGTTGTAAAAAGTTGCTTTTTAACACCTTTACAACTACCTTGCACCTATTGCTGAAAAACTAAGAAAGGTTTGAAAATGGCGGTAACAGTTAAATTATCTGACAAATTAGTCTCTGAAGCTAAACGTATTGCAAAGGTAGAACATCGATCTGTTCCAAGCCAAATCGAGTACTACTTTCAATTGGCATTGATTGCTGAGCAAAATCCCGATCTCTCCTTCAAATTAATCCAAGATCTTTTAAAAGCCAGGTCAGAGCCAACGACTCAGGAGTACAAACTCGGTTAATGAAGATACTCCAAACTTCAAGTTTTATAAGGAGTGTTAAAAAGTTTCACCCCAATGAGAAAAAAGCCTTAGACAAAGCTGTTCAAAAAATAATCGCAAATCCAAAAATTGGTGAGGCAAAGGTAGGCGATTTAGCAGGTATTTTCATTTTTAAGTTCAAAGTTGGAAATATTAAATGGCTGCTTGCATATGAGAATCTCTCAAAGAGAGAGATAATGTTGCTGCTAGTAGCACCTCATGAGAATTTTTATCGAGATTTGAAAAAGCAGGGGAGTTAAAATGCAGTATTTAAAGCGACTGGGTCAGGTAATTCTGGGTATTGCACTTACCTATGCCGGCACCACTCACTTAACAAGTAGTCGACAAGAGTTCCAAGCCCAAGTACCAACCTGGTTGCCATTAGATGCTGACTTTGTTGTTATCGCCTCTGGCATTGTTGAAATTATTTTAGGTCTAGCCCTTCTTATCCTTTGGCGCTATCGCAGCCAAGTTGGTCTAATCGTTGCCATCTTCTTTATCCTGATCTTTCCAGGAAATATAAATCAATATGTAAATGGAATTGATGCCTTCGGCTTAGATACTGATCAAGCCCGACTTACTCGTTTATTTTTCCAACCGTTACTTGTTGCCTGGGCGTTGTGGTCAACTGGTGGAATTAAATTGATTAGCACTATTTGGCAAGGCAGATTTAAGAGTTAAACAGACCAAGCTCTTGGTTCATCTGATCAAAACTTAATTTATCTTCCTCCTTAAAGCTGCTGCTACACACTAAGCATCGCACCGACCACTGCCACCAGGTGTAATTGGTATAGCCCATCTTGTAGGTAGTAACAAATACCTTTGCTGGCAGTATTTTACAACGCATACATCTTTTAGGGATAAAGATTTTATTTACAACCTGAGTTTCAGCTCGAAATCCCTGCTGATATAAAAATCCAATACCGTACATATCAACATCAAAAATAAAGGAGCCAGGATTTAATGTTAATTCAAATTGTGCATCAGATAATTCTTTGAAGGCGTAGAAGCCACAATCACAACCGGCAACTGGCGGCACATGCTCAGGAACAAGTGAACATTTTGCGCTGTCATCAACCTTGTAGGTGTCACCAGTTAAACCGGTAAATTGAGGTGGCCGCCCAGTAAGTAGAGCCAGTTTGTAGCCATGCATGATTTCAGAGGGTAAGTTGAACGGATCATTGGTGTTAAATTTCCCATTGTGATCGCGGGTAGATTTTGCAGCTTTGATTCCGGCTCTACCAAGTAGAGCGAAAGCAATTATAAAAACAATTGGAACTAAGCCAACAAATAGATACAAGCCCTTGATAATCAGATTTGATGATCCGGGAGTGGATTCTTGATTATTAAAACCACCAAGCAGGGTTGCCGTGAGCAACACTAAAAGTGCAACAACTGGGTACCAGCGCACCAATCTAATTAATAGTTTTCGCTTTGCTGCCAAACTCATCTTGTAATTAAACACCTACCGAGCACAAATATGGATGTGAATCAGATTACTTAGAGCGTAAACAAGATCTTTACTTAGATTTGCCACAAGGGTAGGCTTTGAAAGTAGATAAGTACTCGCAGAGATGAGCAAGTTATGGCTGAGATAGGTGAACCAGATCGGATCGTTCGTCGCGAGCGTGAGCCCCTTATTTCACCAGCCGCACCGATTCCAGTACCAGAGCTTGAACCAGCTAAGTAAGTTATCTTTTATTTAATTTAATCACTGCTTTATTCAAGAGATTAACCATGACAGAACTGCGATTTGCAGCCACCCATTTATATCCTTTATCACCCAACGGACCACTGAGTTTAATTACAAGGGCTGCAATTCGGTTCCTACGTTTTCTAAGCAATAGCGTTACCGCCTTTATGCCGCCATACTTTTTCTTCCCCTTAATTACATAAAGTTGGGCTGCACATTCCCCAATTGTTAATCCAAATTGGGAGAGATCAGCACTTTGATAAGGGATCGCTGTAACAACTAACTTCTTTTCGACCCAGGTGAGGCAATTCTTACAAAACTCGCACTGACCATCGTAAATAACAGTGATCTCTTTGCTCATAAATTACTTTGCCATTGAAATAAAGAGCAGCTGACCTGTATCGGTAGTAGCGATTATTTGATTGTTCTTTCCCATCTCCAGGTCACGAATTCGCTCATTTATATTCACTTTAATAACTTCTCCAACTGAAGCTCTTGATCGTAATTGAATAAAGATAAGAGATTCCTCGCGCAGTGTTCCCATTACTAACTGTCCTGCCCATGGCCCCCAACTGCTACCAGTTGGAATTTGAATTAACTCAGTTGGTGCAACCGATGGCACCCAGTTATATAACGGCTTAGTAAATCCTTCATGTGAGCCAGTAGTTCTTGGTCTCACATAATCACCAGAGCTGTATGGCTCACCATAGGTAACTGCTGGCCAGCCGTAATCCTTACCCTTTGTAATTAAGTTCAATTCATCGCCACCACGTGGACCATGCTCTGAAACGTAGAGATCATTGCCAATTAGCAAGATACCTTGTTGATTGCGATGGCCTTGTGAGATTCGCTCTACCTTACTTTTCGTTGCGCTACCCGCGCTGACTTTAAAAACTGAACCAAGATCACCACGCGCGCTTCGATTAGCGATTTTAGTGAAACCTAAATCACCGACTGTTAAATACGCTGATGTCTTATCTATAACCGCAATTCGACCAGCTGCATGCTGAACTGCATTTACCGGAACACATGGCTTGCTAGCAAACCATAATTTTCCTTTAGTCAGTGTTGGGGAGGCCGCTAGATTTAATTGATATTGATACATAACTACTGAAACGCATCTTTTCACTCGATCGTACTGGGGGTAGGAGATTAAGAGTGAAATATCATTATTTGCCTCAGATAAAACTGCGATATCAGTTACTGCAAATCTTGAATCATTTAAACGCTCTGAAGCACCAGCAACCTGGCCTAGAAGTGTTTGGGTATTGCTTGCTGCATCATAGAGAAAGAGAGTAAATCCATTCTTGCCACCACCAATTAATAACCGGCCATCACTTAACTGAGCAAGAGCTGCCCCGCGTTGACCGTTATCACCTTGTACTAAGAAGGCAGGTGTATCAACACTTTTCACATCTAATTTGATTTGTCCTAATGCAGTCGCTGCTTGATTTGAACTGACCAACAGCGCACTGATAAGTCCAGCACTGACGAACAAGTTACGAAGCCGCTTAACCTTAAAAACCATCCTTAAATCTTAAGCCTTATCTGATCCAATAAATTCATTACCAATAAACTCTCAGGAATTGGTAGCAGCCATGCTTTCTCACCACTTACCTGCGACGATACTGCTTCCACCATTAATTTATAAGCATCAACTGGATCAAAGACTTCAGTTCGCGCTTTACCACCAGTAGTAATAACTAACTCACTTGGTTTATGCCAATTAGTAAATGCCTCACCAACTGAGAAGGCAATTTCACCTTTTGCACCCTTAATTGTGATCTCTTGTCTGCCTTCGCGCTCGAAGGAGGAGGTTGCCTTTACCAATAAATTTTTGCCAATCTTGGCCTGCACAATTGTTGTTAAATCAATACCGCTGGCTGCTAAATTTCTTTCAACTGAAGTAATTTTAACACCAGTACTTAAATCAGTTAGGGCGCTCCATAAATGCACTTGGTATGTGCCGATATCTAATAGCGCGCCACCACCCATAGATACCTCATTGCGATAATCACCAGCCAGCTTTGCCATAAATGAGAACTCAGATTCAATCGATGTAAGTTCACCAATCTCACCACTTCTTACAATCTCAACGGCTCGAATAAATCTTGGATGCCACCTGGCCCAAACTGCCTCTACCAATAACTTGCCACTCATCTTTGCCGCATCGGCCATTGCAGTTGCCTGCGTAAGGTCCATTGCAAAGGGTTTCTCACACAATACATTTTTGCCAGCCTGCAATGCCGCAATACTCCATTTGGCATGCAGGTGGTTAGGTAGATTTATATAAACCACATCAACTAGCGGATCATCAATTAAATCCTGGTATGAATCATAATTTTTAGTTGCAGATAACTTTGCTGCTTTTGCTAGATCACGGCTTGCAACCACATATAAATTGGAATTACTTGCGGCACCAACTGCTGGTGATAATGCTTGGCTTGCAATATAGCCTGCGCCAAGAAAGCCCCAATTAATCATCTGCGTAACTTAGCGGTGTAATAAGACAGGCGTAACAGGAAGCCCATTACTTAAAGCTGAAAGCTCTGCTGCCTGCATGATTGCAACTACATCCCTTGATTGCCCAGCCTGCACATCCATCTTCACTTGATTGTGTAGGTAATTGGCAACTGATTTATGAAATGCAAAAGGCGCAGCATTAACTGCTGGCAATACCTTTGAGCTGCCATCAGATGAGTGCAAAGTAATAATCGCTGGCAGATCTGCTACGGCGCCACCTGCACTCTTATCCCAATTACCAACTAGGGCTCCCTTTGTGCCAAGCAGATAAAACTTTGGCTTTCTTGCTGCTGCTAAATCAGAGTTAATAAAGGTTGCCTGCACACCGCCTGCAAAGTTAATACTTACCTGGGCGTGATCAGCATTTGAAATGTGATCCCACACCCGCTTTTGATTAACACCACTTACAAATTCAATCTTGCCCGGCACAATCGCCAAGATCTGATCAATAAAGTGGCTGCCCCAATCAAATATGGCGCCCCCTGAAACCTGTGCATCTGAATGCCAGAAATCGCATGGCCGGCCGTAGCCACCAACAAATGATTCATACGAGAATAAATCACCAATTAATCCTTGCTCGATTGCTGATTTAATTGTTAAGAAATCTGCATCAAATCTGCGGTTTTGATAAACAACCAGCAACAAGTTAGAACTCTTAGCCAGCGCCATTAACTCATCACATTCATCTGTTGTCAGCGCCATTGGTTTTTCTAGAATTACATGAATACCAAGGGAAAGCGCAGCCTTGGCCCATGAGTAATGTGAGTTAGGGGGAGTAGAGACAATCACTAAATCTATTTCACCAGATCCCAGCATTTCATTGGCATCACTAAATGTTTTAGCAGCTGGGCTAATTTTAAGGGCGGCTGCAATTCGCTCGGGATTGGTGTCACAGACTGCAGCGACAACTAAACCTTCTGTTGCGCTAACCGCCTGATTATGTTCATCGCCAATAGCACCATAGGCCAGCAAGCCAACTCTCAAATCTGAAATTGCCATTGGGCATACATTAACTTCTCTCCTCTTTTTTTGCTTCCCATGGCCGCAATTGAATGTTATTCTTCTCATATGAGAATTAATAAATTGCTTCAAAGTGGGATTTATCTACTAGCAATAACCATAATTTTCCCAATCTCAGCTGCAAATAGCGCTGGGTATGAACCTTCGACCCCAGCACCAATTGCTACAACACCAACATCTACCCCTTCAACATCGGCAACACCTATTAAAACTGTGGCAACTGAGTTAACGAAAGTGAACTCCTTGCTCGCCAAGAAAGATTTTAGGGGAGCACGAACTGCACTGCTTCTTTTGGATAAAGAGTTTGCCAACAACGCCGACATTAACAACCTACTTGGTTATTCATCTCGTAAATTAATGGATTACCGGGCATCTGCCACCTTCTATACAAAAGCTCTTCGCATTAACCCAAATCACTTAGGAGCAATTGAGTACCAAGGTGAGTTGTTTGTTACGACCAAGAAGATTGCAGCAGCTAAGAAAAACTTGAAAACACTTGAGCGCTTATGTGGTTTAAATTGCGCAGAGTATAAAGATCTTAAAAAAGCTATCGGCAATCGTTAATTGCGGGGAGTTAGAACCTATTGACTCTTGGGCTTTTTAGATTCCTTACGTGTTGCAAAGGCAAATATTGCTAAGCCTGTAACCAATGCTCCGGCACCAACTCCGTATGAAATTACATCCCCACCACGGTTTGAATCAACAAATACACCAACAAATACCACAGCAATAATTGCTACAACCACACCAATTAACTTAGATTTCAAATCATCTAGGTCATAAACCTTTAGCCACTGCGGAACTGCAAGCTCGGCATCAATAAATAGTTCATACAAACCATATCCAATTACCAACAGCACAGTTCCTAGCAAAATCGCATCCACCGCTGTCAGCACATCAACAATCGATTCTTTCAGAGTCAATTTGTTCTTAAGGCTCTCAGCAATTACTAAGACCATTTCAATTGAACCTCGGGCCATCAAAAGCAGCGCTCCCAAGATGGAGGCAATAGAGGGAATGATTACTGCGTATCTAGTTATGCCTAAAAGTTTTTTCATAGTGGGTCAAAGTGTAGCCCCATGCCTTTTACCTGCAACATCTGCTCAGGGCGTTGCCTATCGATTTGGGGTTTTAAGTAAATTTCGGATAGAAAATCACGGCAATTTCATAAAAGAAATTGCGCCAGTGTCATGCCCCATCGCATACTTTTCATCACTGCTTGCGCTGGCAAAAGCGATGATTCCAAGTTCAGAGTTAGCAGCACAATCATAAATTCCCCTTGATGGTTCAGATCCATCAAGGTTTGTACTACTTTGAAATCGGAAAAAATTAATCAATTCATCTCTTTCATTTATAAAATCTAATGTCCCAGAGAAAGCGGCTGCAATGAATAATCGACCTTGCCCATCAAATGAAATTCCATCTGGCCCAGAACCTTCTGGAAGATTAAATTTTTTAATAAAGTTTCCATCAAGATCGAGATAACTTATCTGATCAGCAAATGTTTCAGCAACGGCAAATTTATCCTGGTATTGATCGCATCCATTAGGAAAGACAAACTTAACAGCTGTTGGTTGTATATCGGTACCACTTTTCACTTTGTATATTGGTGAAGCAGTGCGAGCAGTGGATTCTGGATCAAAACCATGGCCACCAACCCATGCGACTCCAAAGCCATCAATGAACATGTCATTCAATAGAAAGTTTGTTAAATTAGATAAATCTGCATAGACACTTAACTCACCGCTGATTGATCTTTTAATCAACTTTCGCTCATTGCAATCCACGACAATTAGCTCACCATTCGTTAGCCAACCCAAACCACCAGGCATTACGGGAGCACCAGAGTTAGCATCAATAATTGTTTCTAAACCTTTATCCATACTCCAGCGCATAACTTTGCCGCGGAACATGTCACTAAACCAGAGACTGCCTTGGTGCCAGCGCAATGACTCTGGAAAACCAAGACCTGATATTTCAGTTGATGCATTCATTAGATATTTAAAAAGTAGCGCTCAGTCCACCGTCAGCAATTAAAACCTGTCCAGTTATGTATGTGTTGCTGGCACCTGATAACCAACAAACTGCTTCTGCAATCTCATTTGCATTCGCAGATCTTCCTAATGGCAAGCGGCCAGAAGCTATGTAATCCTTTGCAAATTGTGCGGTATCAGATTCATCAATACCATCTTCATTTATGCTCATCTGTGTTCGCACATATCCAGGCGCAACTGAGTTAGCCAAAATTCCAAAAGATGCTCCAGATAATGCTAGTGATCTAGTTGCCGCCTCTAATCCAGCCTTACTAACATCATAAGCAAAACAATCCTCTTTGGCGTATTGGGAGTGAACACTGGTGATATTTACTATTCTGCCAAAACCTTGAGACTTCATCGATTCAAAAGCAAGAGCGCTTAACTCAATAGGTGCCTCTAAATTAATTGATAACACTTTTTTAAAATCTAACATGCTGCTCGCCTTAATCGGGGTAGACATATATATGCCGGCAGCATTCACCAAAACATCAATTCCACCTAGTTGTTTCATTGCACTTTCATAAGCAAGATTGCGGCCAGCTGAGGAACTTAAATCTGCGACAATTAGATTCGCCTTTGGGTTTATATCTATGCCAGCAACTTTGTAATCTAGCTTTTGAAAAGATTCATAAACTGCTTTTCCAATACCACTAGCCGCGCCAGTAACAACTGCCCTAAGTGACTTATTCATTGCGCTCCTATTTGGCCGGGGTAAAACTAATTGCTATTTCCCATAAGAATACATCTGCCGGATTAATTAAAATCGCATTTTTACCGGCTGCTCCTAAGCCGTGCGCAGCAGCAGAGGGTTCGATCCCAAGAGCTAGAACTTGCTGATTCCATGGTTGATCACTTGAAGTGGCTAACTCCTGCCAGATGATTGCGTGCGGCAAACCCTGCCAAGTAACTTGCGCCCGCCAGCCATCGGCTGTAATCGAAACAACTTTTGGATTTGGATTTGAGATACCAAAGACTCTTGCATTTTGTTTTGTATTCAAATTTGTCCATGAGTCTGTGATCTGCGCTTTAGTGTGTTCTTTACCAGTCGGAGCACCGGAATAATCCAATTCAATTAATTTAAGTTCATTGGGTAGTTCAAGTTTTATGTTCTCACCGGTAAGGGAGTTGGCAAGAAATTGGCTTCCAAAAATTAAGTGTTCAGCAACATCAAAATTTTGAGGCGATGCACCTATATTTTCAACTGATGTTTTAGCAACAACTTTATTATTGGGCAGTAGCGACCAAGATCGATTTATCTTGAAGTTACCGTTGGGGTCTATCCACTCTAGATCTACTGAACTAACGCTCTGATGCTTAACAATCCAAGGGGATTGGGAGGCATTGCCATGAAAGGAGTTTGTAGTTGAAGGTGCTGGTTGATTTGTTGTTGGTGCGCACAGTTGCCAACCTCCGCGCCATTGTTTAACCCAGGAGATTTCATCAGCTGCCGGTTTTACTTTGCCAAATGCCTGATTAGCCCAAGGCGTACTACATAGAAAGTCATAGCCATTTATCGCCAGCGCAGACATCACGCCACCTTCGGAAGGAATTATTACCGCACTCATCTTGTCAACGCTTAGCCGAATTTCAAATTCAGAGAGAGTGCTCATGGGATCAAATTACTAGATTAGGAGTTTTAAAAATCTCTTTTCCATCAATTAAGATCTCAACTTTTCGAAGGTATGGCGTTAATGCCGCCAAATTTACTTCAATACCCAATCCTGGTGAATCAGGTGCGATTATTTCACCCTGTGCATCAGGCCTTATGTGATTGCTAGAAATATCAACAGCTAAACTTTTTGGATCTGCTGGATACTCACAAATTTTATGGTCTGCCAATCCAGCGAATGCTTGCATTGATGCGGAGAGTGCAAGGTGGGAAGTAAATGTGTGGTTTACATAAGTTACACCTTTTTGTACTGCATAATCGGCAACCTTCTTTGATGGTCCAATACCACCTATGCGAGCCGCATCGATTTGAATAAATTTCACTTTACCAAAATCAATTAAATTTGTTGCCATCTTTTCAGTATGTGCAGCCTCACCGCCAGCTAATGCCACAGTGCTTGAGCGCGTTGCAAGGGATGAATAAGATTGAAAGGAGTCTGCAAAGAAAGGTTCTTCTAACCACGTTACTCGCGCACTTTGCAGTGCGGGAACTCTTAATGCGGCTCGTTCGACATCATCTTCCCAAATTTGCCCAGCATCAATTAACAATGTTGCATCTGGTCCAATTCCTTCTCGCGCAGCCATTACATGTTCAGCATCAATAGCCGCATCATTTTCACCATACCCGCCCCAACCAAACTTCACCGCTTTGTATCCATCTGCAACTGCTTTAGCCGCCAGTTGATACGTGCTTTGTGGATCGGCCCCCATCAACATTGATGCATAAACAGTTTTCTTATAACTTTGTGAATAACCAAGTAACTTCCAAACTGGCTGCTCTAGTTTGCGTCCCAACAGATCCCACAGCGCCATTTCAATTCCAGACCAGGTATGTGCAGCTTGAAGTAAATCCATGCTGTTGCGTGAGACAAGTGCACTGATTCGATAAATATCTGCTGGAGTATTTACTTCTTCACCAAGAGTGCTAGCTGAAACTGGTTGACATACGCCGTGTGATCTTGGCGTTACAAAGGCTGCGATTGAAGTTAGTGGGGATGCTTCACACTCGCCCCAACCAACACTGCCATCATCTCCAGTTACTCGAACTAGAAGGGCGTCCTGGCTGCCATCGGCTTCCAAGGTTACCTCAGGCATGGCTGCGTAAAAGAGGTCTATTGAATCTATGCGCACAGGATCCCTTCGAGAATCTTTAACCTTGACTGAGCCAGCCTGCCCAATCGAACAAACGCTACCTTGCTTGCTTAACTTCAGCAACGGTCCCCGCCAGGCAAAATAACAAAACCGTTATAGTAATTCATTTTTAGGAATGATCTACTAAACCCTGTAGTTATCGTAAAAGAGTAAAGTTTTTCAACAGTAGGGAAGTAATAATTGCTTTCTTACAACTATTTTAAAGGGAGCAAGAATGAAATTGAATAAGTCGCTTATTATTTATTCAGCCGTAGTTGCTTTATTACTTACAGCATGTTCATCTTCAAGTGATGAATCAGCATCTGATTCATTTCCAACAGAGGACCTAACACTTAATATTTCCTGGTGGGGAGAGCAAGAAGCCCCTGGAGCGCAAAAATGGCTAGAAGAGTCGATCGCGCTTTACCAAGAGAAGTATCCAAATGTCACAATCAAGCACACACTTCAAACAACTGATGGATTACTTCCAGCATTTGAAGCTGCAGCTGCTGCGCAAGCAGGACCAGATATTCAATACTTCTGGGGCGCCATTTACTCTCAGCAACCAGGCTGGGATGGCCACATTGCTCCAATTTCAGATTACCTAAGCAAAGATGAACTTTCAAATTACATCAATGCTGAAACTGAATCAGGATTTCAAGGAAAGATTTGGACAGCGCCTTGGTATGTAAATCCATCATTCCCGCTCTTAGTTCGCAAAGATATTTTGGCTGCAAATGGCCTTCAAGTACCGACAACTTGGAATGATCTTATGAAGGTTTGTGATGTGCTTTCGGCAAAGAAGATTACAACTCTTGCCGGTGGCGTTAAGGATGGTTGGTTTGGCGGATGGATTTACTCAGTCCTTGGCGGCCAATCACTAAACTCACAAGCAGATGTAATTGATGCCGTAGTTGGTAATAGCAAATTTACCGATCCAAAGCATTCAGATTGGTGGAGTAAGTTAGAAGAGTCTCGTGACCGTAAGTGTTGGAATAATGACATTAACTCACTTGAGCTCTACCAAGCGCAACAAAGATTTGTTGATGGAAAAGCAGCAATGACATTCACTGCTGGTCCTGATGCGCCAAACTTTGTAAAGAAGGCAGGCGGAGATGAGAAAGTTACAATCATCGCAATGCCAGCTTGGACAGATGGTCCGCTAGCAGGAAAAATGGGCACAACTTCACACACATTTGGAATTACAAAGTGGTCGAAGTACCCACAAGTTGCAGCTGACTTCATTAAGTTCACTCACACAACAGAGCGCTTAAATGCTTGGTATGCCACAACTGGTTCAATGCCTGCAGATAGCCGCTTTGATGTTTCCCAGGTAACTAGCGCATCAACAAAGGCGTTGTTTGAATCTGCACTAAATGGTGCTCCATATATCGAGAGCTTCATTCCAGCGCAATTAGATGCAGACGCCATCTTTAAGAATGTGCAGTTATTGCTAGCTGGAAAAGTAAACGCAACCCAGGCTGCTGCAGATACGCAGGCAATTATGGAACGTCTACGTGTTTCAGACCGCAAACTAGTTGAAAACTTCACCGCCTGGTCTAAGTGACCTCACTGCTTCGCCCAAAGTTGGCCGGTGGCAATTCACGCCGCCGGCCATCTTTACCATCTAGGGAAGCGCTTTACTGGATTGCACCAGCGTGTGCAGTCATTATTTTCATATTTGGCTATTCAATAATTAATTTAATTACCCAATCACTTCGCTATGACGGTGATTGGGTTGGACTTGAAAACTTCTCAATTGTCATCACAGATCCACTATTTCTTGTGGCACTAAGACACAACCTATTTCTTCTCTTAGCCGTTCCTATCTTGGTTTTAATCTCTTTTATTTTAGCAATTACACTTTTTGAAACTCGGCGTGGAATGCGTTTTTACCGCTCTGCTGTGTTTCTGCCTTACATTCTGCCGATTCCAGTTGTGGCCGTAATCTTTGGCCAAATTTATCAACTCAACGGTGTTCTCAATACTTTTCTTTCTTCAATCGGCTTAGATTTTCTCATTCAAGATTGGTTAGGTAACCCAGACATAGCACTAGGAACTATGGGCTCGGTAATAATTTGGAAAGAGGTGGGTTTCGGCGTTATTTTGATGTTGGCTCATTTAATTTCCTTGCCAACTGAAACCTATGAGGCAGCAAAGCTAGATGGAGCAGGTTTTTGGCGCACGCATTTTGTTATCACCCGTCCTGCAATAAAAAGTACTTTAATCTTTTTTGCCGTAATTGAAAGCATCACGATGGTTTCCTGGGTTTTTAATTATGTTTATGTGATGTCAAATGGCTTAGGTGGGCCAGGAAATTCCACAATGGTCAGTGAGTTGTATATCTATCGAATGGCATTTCAAAATAATGCACCAGAACTTGCTGCGGCTGCTTCAGTTTTCTTATTTGCAATTACGCTGATTCTTTTAATTGCTTTCTTCAGAATTCAACGCGGCTCTATCACAAAGACCTTTAAAAGCTAATGAAAACTATGACCGCCCGGCGATTGCCAATAGGAGCAGCATTTAGATACCTGCTGCTTTCTTTTATGGCATTTATGGCACTGGCACCGGTTTATGTAATGGTCAGTGGTTCATTTAAGACTCAGAAACAATTCCTTGACTCTCCACTTTCTCCACCTTCGCAATTTAACCTTGGTGGTTACAGATCAGCATGGTCTGATTCATTTCCTACCTGGCTCTTAAACTCATTTTTAATTGTTACTTTTTCTGTCATTTTCACCTTGGCACTAGCCGCCTTGGCTGCCTGGGGTTTTGCAAGGTTTCCATTCCAAGGCAAGGAATCCCTTCTTGCAATCATCGTTTCACTTATGGTGGTTCCACCTGTCGTGCTCTTAATCCCATTGTTTAAATTAGGAGTCACGCTCTCGTTGATTTCAACATTACAAATAGTGGTCTTTATATATATGGCGCTGATGCTGCCATTCTCGATTTATATGTTAACTAATTACTTCAAATCCATTCCAGAGTCGATAATCGAATCAGCCAGCATCGATGGCGCATCAACCTTTCAGATATTTCGCGTAATTGTGCTTCCACTTTCAGGTGCACCTCTTGCCACCTTGGCTGTTGTGAATCTGCTGTGGGCATGGAATGAATTACTTCTTGCCTTAGTTTTTCTACAAGCAAATGAAAAGAAAACACTTATGGTTGGACTTACCGGTTTTCAAAGTAGATATAGCCTAGATATCCCAACCGTAATGGCGGGCATGTCACTTGCAACCCTGCCTCTTGTTGTGGCTTATCTTTTCGGGCAGAGATACTTTATTTCTGGCTTAACTGCTGGATCCGTTAAGGGCGAATAACTCCTTACATCCCAAGCGCAGAATGTGCCAGTGCTACCCTTTCAATAAGGAAAACCGCAAGGCTTGGGAAAGGCCTACTTAAATGAAAATTTTGTTTATATTTGTACTTATCTACTTCATCTCTGTGCCATTGCTTGTTTACATGGTGCAAAGGTAAAGCAAACTGAAGCAAGAAAGCTTAATCAACGTTTCTTCGCAGGATCCTTTCTAAACCCTTCTTCACAATCGGTGCACCAATGCTTAGGTCCTTCATCCATCCCCGTACACCCACCAACTTCATACTTATCAAAATCAAAGTTCTCGAAATCAGGCATGCCATAAACAATCTTCTTCACATTTGAGCCTAGGCACTTGGGGCATTTCATACTTAAAAGATACATCTAGCCACCGTCAGTTAAAGGTCCTAACCTTGCGTAACTTATTCAACTAGTCAGGGGATAATCACTCCATGGGATTCTTTGCAGATCTAAAAGCTAAGCGCGCTGCAAAGAGGGCACAATCATTATTTGATGCTGAATTAAATGACTGGAACCATGAGCAAGAAATTCTTACCGACGCCCTCTTCTGGTGTGGCAAGTAAATGATCATCCCAAGGGCGCATGGTGGAGCCTTTGCGACCTGCGTGAGCTAATTGAATTCCCATCTTTACATTTTGGGAGTGGGCGAAATTAATAATTGGTATGAAGGCATTTACCTTTGCATCTGTTTCAATTGAGGGACAACCAATTGAGATTCTTCCTTCTGGTACTACACCTGATGCTTCAACCATTATTAAACCGGGAGCACCTGTTGCAAATGAAAGTAGGTGGGCCCAGTGCCATTGACCAATCAGGCCATCGGTTGCGGAGTACTGACACATGGGAGAGACCCATACGCGGTTTTGGAAGGTGGCAGCGCGAAGGGTTAGGGGATCAAAGAGGTTTGGCATTTAGATTAGGTGAGAGCTTCAAAGACGGCGGCAACAACATTGGCTCCGGCATCTTCAATTCCTTTTGCTCGCTCACCAATCCAACCAGCACGTCCATGTTTTGGCATCATGGTCGCTGTTGCAGTGGCGCCAGCGCGTGCTGCGATTGCAGCTTGGGCTAATCCAGATTTTAAATCAGTTGCCGAATTTAAAGATGTGATTGCTGGATGAAGTGCATCTAATAATGTGCGCTCGCCAATTCCGGCTTTGCCACGGGCTGAGATGCCATCAAAGGCGGCTTGTAAAGATTTTTGCAGATTAGTTAGTGCATCATTTTCTGCAGAGACTGCAGCAGATGCTCGAATAAAGCCGGTGGCAAATAGCGTGCCAAAGGTTGAGGATGCAAATTTGGAGATCTCCTTACCGACCAGCATTAAGTCAGCTTTTAAATCACCACTTAGTGATGTGTTGGCAGATCTGATTCCTTCGGCAATTTTTCGTGCGGTGATGCCAAGATCCGCATCTCCGGCTGCAGCATCTAAATCCTCAAACTTCTTTGAGTTTACCTCTAGTGCTAGCGCAACCTTTTCTAATGCAGCAGAGAGATCACTCATGCCTGAGTATAAAAAGGTGTGTGAGCTGGCGCGTTGATGTAACCAAGTAGTTCATCATCAACTCGGATGATTGAAATTGATGCTCCGGCCA
>JBILCN010000038.1:0-7928 GCA_044353095.1 Candidatus Nanopelagicus sp. | reverse complement strand
TCAGCCTTCTCTTCTGGCAGATTTGCAGGAACTAATGAGTACTTACCCTTTGGATCAATCTCATTAATTACAACCTCAATCTTCTCGCCAACTTTCATAACCTCTTCTAGGTTTTCAATGCGCTTTCCGCCATGCATCTTGCGAATTTGCGAGATGTGTAGCAAGCCATCTTTACCTGGAGCAAGGTTTACAAATGCACCAAATGTTGCCAGCTTTACAACGCTGCCATTGAACTTATCGCCAACAGTTAGTTGTACTGGATTTGCAATCGCATTAATTTGCGCCTTTGCAGCCTCAGCAGCAGATCCTTCAAGTGCTCCGATGTAGATAGTTCCATCATCTTCGATGGTGATATCTGCGCCAGTCTCATCTTGAATCTGGTTAATCATCTTGCCCTTAGGCCCGATAACTGCACCAATCATGTCTACTGGAACCTTGATTGAAATAATTCGAGGAGCAAGTAATGACATCTCATCCGGTGTATCAATTGCTTGCTTCATTACATCAAGAATTGCAAGACGAGCCTCTTTTGCTTGTAGTAATGCAGATGCAAGTACTGAAGCAGGAATTCCATCAAGCTTGGTATCTAATTGAAGTGCAGTAACAAACTCTTTTGTACCAGCGACCTTAAAGTCCATATCACCAAATGCATCTTCTGCACCCAAGATATCGGTCAACGCTACATACTCAGTTTTGCCATCTACATCATCAGAGATCAGACCCATTGCAATACCAGCAACTGCTGCCTTAAGTGGCACACCAGCATTTAGTAATGACATAGTTGAAGCACAAACAGATCCCATAGATGTTGATCCATTTGAACCTAGTGCTTCAGAAACCTGACGAATTGCATATGGGAACTCTTCACGTGTTGGAAGAACTGGAACCAGTGCGCGCTCAGCGAGAGCACCATGGCCGATTTCGCGGCGCTTAGGTGAACCAACTCGACCAGTCTCACCAACAGAATATGGCGGGAAGTTGTAGTTGTGCATGTAACGCTTATGGTTTTCTGGAGACAAGGTATCTAACTGTTGCTCCATCTTTAACATATTTAATGTTGTAACACCCAAAATCTGAGTCTCACCGCGTTCGAATATGGCAGAACCGTGAACGCGAGGAATTACCTCTACCTCAGCGGTTAATGCACGAATATCACGAGGACCTCGGCCATCGATTCGAATTTTATCTCGAAGAACACGTTGACGAACTAACTTCTTAGTAACAGAACGAAGTGCTGCACCAATCTCCTTAGTACGATCAGCAAAATCAACAGTTAACTTCTCAACTACTGATTTATTAATCTCATCCAGCTTGGTCTCGCGCTCCTGCTTTCCAGCAATAGTCAGCGCCTTTGTTAGATCATCCTTTGCAGCCTTTTCTACAACTGCATAAATATCATCTTGGTACTCAAGGAATACTGGGAATTCACCAGTTGGTTTAGCAGCAACCTTAGCAAGAGCCATTTGAGCTTCACATAAAATGCGAATAAATGGTTTTGCCGCTTCTAATCCTTCGCCAACAATCTCCTCAGTTGGCACAGTTGCGCCACCCTTGATTAGATCAATTGTCTTAGATGTTGCTTCTGCTTCTACCATCATGATTGCAACATCGTTATCTGCAATCCGTCCAGCGACAACCATGTCAAAGACAGCCTTCTCTAAATCTGAGTGATTTGGAAAAGCAACCCATTGACCTTCAATTAATGCAACACGAACTCCGCCAATTGGACCGCTGAATGGCAGACCAGCTAATTGAGTTGACATAGATGCAGCGTTAATCGCAATTACGTCATACATATGATCTGGGTTTAACGCCATCACAGTTACAACGATTTGAATCTCATTTCGCAATCCCTTAATAAAGGATGGACGAAGTGGGCGATCAATTAAACGACAGGTAAGAATTGCATCCTCTGATGGACGTCCCTCACGGCGAAAGAATGAGCCAGGAATTTTTCCAGCTGCATACATGCGCTCTTCAACATCAACTGTCAGTGGGAAGAAATCAAATTGATCCTTCGGATTCTTTGATGCAGTAGTTGCTGAAAGCAACATGCTGTCATCATCAAGGTATACAACAGCGGTTCCCGCTGCTTGACGAGCTAGTCGTCCAGTTTCAAAGCGGATCTCCCGCTTTCCAAATTTACCGTTATCAATCTTGGCAACGGCTGATTTAACATCTTGACCCTCCATGGGTCAGCTCCATTTCTTACAAACTTTATTTGCGTTACTAAAGCCATTTCTTTGTCAGGCTTTATAACTAGCTTCCTACTAAAAGAGAGTGGATCTTCGATCGAAGTTCACGGCTAAAGTTTAATTTTTCCGGGAACCACTACCGAGGACCAAAACTCTTGCAATAAAGTTTTGTACTACTCGTTAATTAGCCAATTTAGCTAATTAATTTATTTAACGACGGATACCGAGCTTTTCGATAACCGCTCTATAACGATCAATGTCAGTTTTAGCGAGGTACTGCAAAATACGACGACGCTTTCCTACCATTAATAACAAACCTCTACGGTTGTGATGATCATTCTTATTCGTTTGCAAATGTTCTGTGATCTCATCAATACGCTTTGATAAAAGTGCTACCTGTGCTTCTGGGCTGCCCGTGTCAGTCACAGATGAGCCGTACTTGGAAATAATTTCCTTTTTAACCTCTGGCGATAATGCCATATTTGTAGTGCTCCTTCTGTTCTTGTCACGAGGGCCTCGGTGTAATTCACGAAGGCACACTTTCTCGCTTTAGTGGGTAAAGATTACCAGCGCATAAGTGATAGGGAAAATCCAGCCTAATTTTCCGCTTAATTACTAGTTAATTTGCGGGCCTGATCACAATCAATCTTCATCTGATCCAGCAATGGAGCAAGCCCATCAAATTTTAATGTATCTCTTAATCTAAAACCGAACTCAACCTTTGCTACTCTGTCATAAAGATCTAAACCAACTTCATCAATTGCATACGCTTCTACCTGACGACCACGAACGCCAGCAAATGTGGGATTTGTTCCAATTGAAATTGCAGCTGGCCATCTTTGATTTTCTACTGTAAGCCAACCAGCATAAACACCATCTGCTGGAATTGTTGCAAGTTTTTCTAATCCAATATTGGCGGTTGGATATCCAATCTCACGGCCACGTTTTTCACCATGAACTACTGGACCAGATAAGTAGTAATTGCGAGTTAACAACTCATTAGCACGTTCTATTTGACCATCAATAATTAACGAACGAATTCGAGTTGATGAGATAGCTGAACCGCGATCCTCTGCCAACTTAACAATATTTACATCAAAACCGTACTTTGGACCAACCTGGGCTAAGTACTTTGGTGTGCCTTGTGCTTTATGGCCGAAGTTAAAGTTTTGCCCAATTACTACATGTTCGGCGGCAAAGCGGCCAACCAATACATCTTCAATAAATTGATCAGCACTTAACTGCGAAAACTCCTTTGTAAAGTTAATTACTTCAACTGATTTAGCGCCGGCGCTCTTTAATAATTCAATTCGATCTTTCAGCGAGATTATCTGCGTCGGTGTGCGCTCTGGCGCTAGAACTGAAACAGGATGTGGATCAAAGGTAATCACCGTGACATCACCATGATCACGAGCACTAGAAATAATCTGTTGATGGCCAAGATGCACACCATCAAAGATGCCAATTGCTAGAACCTTATTCATCTGCACATTCTTTCATACTCAATTAATTGAGGCGGCATTAACTAATATCGGCGCAGCCACTACCGCACCACCTTGTGTTTTATTTTCAAGTAATGCGTAAAACTGATCCTGATTATCTACTGCGGCGGTAATTCCTTGGTCTTTACTTTGTGCGATAGATCGACCAAAGCCAATCTCTCGAATTTCAGCTAGCTCTAACTTTCGAATTGGAAATACTTTGCCGATTGCAGTTGCTGTATCAAGTAGGTTGGCATCAGCAATAGGTGCGCACTGATCGATTGTAAAAGGTGAAACCAAGGTGCGATTAAGTGAGATTAAATGTCCACCAACCTTTAGGCCATCCCCAAGGTCTCGAGCAATTGCTCGAATATATGTACCAGCAGAACATGTAACGGTAATCGCTACCTCAATTGATTCTGGTAAGTGCGTTATCTGATTGATGGTCAATTCAAATATTTCAACATCTCTTGCAGGTATATCTAAAGTCTCACCATCGCGAACTCTTTGGTGCGCAGTTTTTCCCTCAATTTTAATTGCCGATACTGAAGATGGTCGTTGCTTTATTTTTCCAACAAATTTTGCTATTTCACTTCTTATTTGATCATCGGTAATAGCTGAGGTATCTGCAGTAGAGATAACATCTCCCTCTTTATCATCGGTATGTGTAGCACTTCCCAATGAGATCACCGCTTCATAACCCTTTTTGCCATCTGTAATGTATTGAAGAAGTTTGGTAGCAACGCCAATACCAAGAACTAAAACTCCAGTTGCCATCGGATCTAATGTGCCGGCATGACCTACGCGTTTGGTATTTAATCGCTTGCGGGCCATCGCAACTACATCATGACTAGTCATGGCGCCTGCTTTATTTATTAGTAAAAAGCCATCCATTTAATTAATCGTGTTTTTTGTAGGGATCTTCAAGAATTGGTTTAGCTCCGGCGCGTAGCTTTGCTAACTCCTCATCAGCTTTGTGCATCTGCTCAATTAAATCATTCATCTCTTTGGCAGAGTCTTCAAGTCCATCTAAGAAAAATTCAAGTGATGGTGTTACACGAATACCAAGGGCTCGGCCAACTTCAGAACGCAACATTCCCTTAGCGCTGTTTAACGCCGCCGCAGTTGCTTCATGTGCTTGCGTATCACCAAGTACGGTATAAAAAATTGCGGCTTGTTGTAGATCACCAGTTACGCGAACATCAGTAATCGTGACAAAACCAAGGCGCGGATCTTTAATCCGCGTCTCGATCGTGGTTGCGATCAGCTCTTTAATGCGATCGGCAACCTTTAATGCCCGCTTGCTTGCCATTTACTTATGCTCTTTTTTTCTCTCGGATCTCATAAACCTGAATTACATCGCCAACTTGTAGATCTTTAAATGAACCAAGTCCGATACCGCACTCAAATCCATCGCGAACCTCAGTTGCATCATCTTTGAATCTACGAAGTGAATCGATAGTTAGATTTTCACCAATTACGACACCAGCGCGCATTGTTCTGGCCTTGGCATTTCGGCGAATAATTCCATCAGAGACCATACATCCAGCAATATTTCCAACCTTGCTTGATTTAAAGATATCTCTAACTTCAGCATTACCAAGTACTGCCTCTTCAAACTCTGGCTTGAGAAGTCCCTTAAGTGATGCTTCGATATCTTCAATTGCTTTGTAGATAACGGTGTAGAACTTGATATCAACACCTTCTTGATCAGCAAAGACAGCAGTTTGTGGTTCTGGCTTAACGTTAAAGCCAATAATTACTGCAGTTGAAGCTGATGCCAGCGTTACATCGTTCTTAGTAATTGCACCTACACCACGGTGAATAACACGAAGATCAACATCAGTTCCAACATCTAGTTGTACTAATGCATCCTCTAATGCTTCTACCGATCCAGATACATCTCCCTTTAAGATCAAGTTCAAAGTACTTACCTTTGATTGCTCTAGGAAATCTTCTAGTGAAACCTTCTTGCGTGCCTTTGCAAGGGATGCGTTTCGTTGCGCTAATTGACGCTTCTCTGCAATTTGTCTGGCGGTTCGATCATCCTCTGCCACCATAAATGTGTCACCAGCACCTGGAACTGAAGTAAAGCCAAGTACTTGTACTGGTCTAGATGGACCGGCTTCATCAACTGTTTCACCATGCTCATCTAACATCGCACGAACACGTCCGTATGCACCACCGGCAACAATTGCATCTCCTACATGCAATGTTCCACGTTGTACTAGAACTGTTGCAACAGGACCGCGGCCCTTATCAAGATTTGCTTCAATTGCAACACCGCGAGCAACATCATCTGCAATTGCACGCAGATCAATTGCTGCATCTGCGGTTAACAAAATTGCTTCAAGCAACTTATCAATACCTTCGCCATTTAATGCAGAAACATTTACGAACATGGTTTGTCCGCCGTACTCCTCGGCAATTAAGTTGTACTCAGTTAATTGTTGACGGATCTTGTCTGGATTTGCACCCTCTTTATCCACCTTGTTAACTGCAACCACAATTGGCACATCAGCAGCTTGGGCGTGATTTAACGCCTCGATTGTTTGTGGCATTACGCCATCATCTGCTGCAACTACTAGGACAGCTATATCAGTTACCTTCGCACCTCGCGCACGCATAGCGGTAAATGCTTCATGTCCCGGTGTATCAATAAATGTAACGGCGCGAGAATTGCCATCATGTTCATGGTGAATTTGGTAGGCACCAATGTGCTGCGTAATTCCACCCGCTTCAGATTTAACAACCTCAGTTGATCGAATTGCATCAAGCAAACGAGTCTTACCATGATCAACGTGACCCATTACAGTCACAATTGGCGAGCGCACAACTAGATCTGCTGGATCAATTTGTGATAACTCTTGATCCAGATCAATATCAAACTCTTGCAGTAACTCACGATCCTCATCCTCTGGTGAGACGATTTGAATTACAAAGCCAAGCTCTGATCCTAAAATTGCAAAGGTATCTTCATCAACTGATTGAGTTGCAGTAACCATCTCACCAAGGTGAAATAGCGCTGAAACTAATGCAGCTGGATCTGCCTTTATCTTCTCGGCGAAATCCATAAGGGTTGCACCGCGGCGCATACGAATTACTGATTTGCCATCACCGCGTGGAACTACTGCACCACCTAGTGTTGGTGCTGGTAAATTTTCAAACTCTTCACGGCGCTCTTTCTTGCTGCGCTGATTTTTTCCTTTGCTCTTTCCGCCTTTACCAAATGCTCCAGCTGTACCACCGCGTTGTGGTGGACGACCGCCGCCTTTACCTGCAAATGGTGCGCCACTTCCCGGAGTAGTTGATGATGGTGAACGATAAGGAGAGTTACCTTGTGGACGTGCACCTGGTGCACCACCTGGACGTTGTCCTGGTGCGCCGCTTCCAGCATTTTGTGGACGTGCAGCAAAACCTGGACGTACTGAACCGGGACGTGAACCTTGCATGTCACCACGTTGTCCTGGTGGGCGTGCACCGCCTTGTGATGGTGGACGTTGTCCTGGTGCTAAGCGTTGTTCACCTGGACGAATTGGTCTTGCAGGTGGACGTGGCATTGATGTACCGGATGAAAATGGATTGTTACCAGCACGTGGTGGACGTGGAAGTGATGTTGGTGCTTGTGATGCTGCTGGTGGTGAAACTGGGGTAACAGGAGTTACTGGTGTAACTGGTGCTGCTGGATTTAATTTTGGTTGCTCTGCTACTAACTTCTTTGCAGCCGCTTGTAATTCAGGAGGTAAATCCTCAACTGATATTGGTTTGGCTGCCTCTTTTTTCACCGCTGCTTTTTTTGCGGTTGCCTTCTTAGCCTTTGGCGCTTCTTCGCTGGGTGTTAGCTCTGGAAACTTATCCATCAACTTACGCAATACTGGCGCTTCAACTGTTGATGATGCGGATCGGACAAACTCGCCGACCTCTTGTAATTTAGCTAGTAGCTCTTTACTTTCAAGCCCTAACTCTTTTGCTAATTCGTAAACGCGAACCTTTGACACTGATCTCCTGTCTTGGTTCGCAAACTTTTATGCGAACCTAAATTGCCCTGCTCATAATTTGTAGGTACTCATTAAAGTTTCATTCTCGTATCACTCCATACAGTTAAATTAATTACTTAATCCTTTTAAGTAATCACTTACCTCTTGCATCTTTAACTGACCCTCAAAATTAAAGGCCCGATAAAAAGCTTTTCGTTCTACTGCTATCTCATAACACCTGGTGTGAAGCCATGCTCCCCGGCCAGGCATTCGAT
>JBILCN010000037.1:0-7939 GCA_044353095.1 Candidatus Nanopelagicus sp. | reverse complement strand
TAGGAGCTCAACCATGGCAAGTAAAAGTGCAGATGTTCGTCCAAAAATCACAATGGCATGTGTTGAGTGCAAAGAGCGCAACTACATCACACGCAAAAATCGCCGTAACGATCCTGATCGTTTAGAGCTAAAGAAGTTTTGCCCACGTTGCAAATCTTCACAGCTTCACCGCGAAACTCGTTAATTAATCTCCCGCCAATGGCCGGGTCAATTCGTATCTGCTTAATTGCAGAGGGCTTTGTTGATGACTTCATCCTTTGCGTTGAATCGATCAAGCAGTTCACCAAAACCCCAATCACAATTTATGCCAATGGGAAAAGCAATTGGCTCCCACTAGAAAAATTCACCGATCCACAAATTTCAATCGTGGAGGCGAAAAATCCATTGGGTTGGGGAAATGTAATAAATCATTTTCTTGAAGTTTCTACCGAGGATTACCTAGTAATCATGGATCCATCCACCACATTTACTGGCGATCCAATCACTCCTGCTTTAGCTGAGATTGAAAAAGGTTTTGCCGCCGTTGGTTGGAAGGGTGGCTTAGTTAATTTGGAAGATGATTGGCGAAGTACTGACGATAAAGGTGATGGCGAAGTTGATGTTTTATTCTCATACTTTCTCTTGATCGATCGTAAGAAAGCGATTGCAGCGGGGGGCGCTAATTCAAGTGCTAAGTATTATCGCAATGCTGATATGGAGTTATCACTGGCACTTCGAGCAGCAGGTGGAAATTTATTACAGATGAGTTTGCCCTTAATTCAAGGTCGCCATCATGGATACCATGACACTGACCCCGATTATCGAGATAAAAATTCAAGAAAAAATTACCAACGAATTCTCGATCGCTTTAGAGGTAAAAATGAGATCCTCACACCACGCAGGTAGGCTTAACTTATGAATGAGCTCTCAAATTTCACCAGCCTTCGAGTTGGCGGGCCAGCGCAAAAGATTGTGCATGCGCACTCAGAAGATGAGTTAATTCAATTTGTTAAGAGTGCAGATGAAGCAAAGGAACCAGTCTTAATTTTAGGTGGCGGCTCTAACTTATTGATTAGCGATGCGGGATTTGCCGGCACTGTAATTAGAGTTGAAAACAAAGGTAACGCACTTGAATACGATGCTTGCAGCGGTGGCATGATTGAAGTTGCAGCTGGTGAGGATTGGGATGAGTTTGTTGAATTAAGTATCAACCAAGGCTTTGCAGATCTGGAATCTTTAAGTGGAATTCCAGGAACTGTCGGAGGTGCCCCAATTCAAAACATTGGTGCCTACGGCCACGAGGTTGCTGAAACAATTGCTCGAGTACGTGTTTATGATCGAACCGCTAAAGCAATCAAAACCTTCACAGCTGCAGAGTGCAATTTCAGTTATCGGGGATCAATCTTTAAATCTGAAAAAGATAGATATGTTATTTTGAATGTAACTTTTCAACTTCGAAAAGGTGAGCAATCTCTGCCAATTACCTATGCTGAATTAGCAAAACATCTTTCCCTAAATATTGGAGATCGAGCACCGGTTAAAGAGGTACGTAAGGCGGTACTTGAATTACGTGCTCGCAAAGGTATGTTGCTAGATTCCTCAGAAAACCAAATCATGTCTGCTGGTTCTTTCTTTGTTAATCCAATAATTTCAAAGAATGCAGCAGATAAGTTGCCAGCTGATGCACCACGTTGGCCACAATCAGATGGCTTAGTAAAAACATCAGCTGCTTGGTTGATGGAGCAAGCAGGAGTACTTAAGGGTGAAAAGTTTGCGGGGGCTCAGATTTCAGAGCGACATGTGTTGGCATTAACTAACAGTGGAACAGCTAAAGCAGACGACATTATCAAATTAGCAAAGGTGGCTAAACAAAGAGTTTTTGAAAAGTTTGGAATTGAATTAAAGGCCGAGGTGCAATTGATCGGATTAGATTTAAACTAAACCGCTTCTGATAGCAATTTTTTAACGCGAGCGATTCCTTCAACAATATCGGCATCACTTGTAGCGTATGAAAATCTTAGGTAACCAGATGGTCCAAACGCCTCGCCAGGAACGGCGGCAACTTCAGCCTCTTCTAAAATTAAAGTAGCAAGTTCTGCAGAAGTTGTTGGGGTTTTGCCACGGATACTTTTACCAAGCACACCCTTTACAGATGGGTAAACGTAGAAGGCACCAGTTGGTGTTGGACAGATAACTCCTGGGATTTCATTTAATAACTTAACAATTAATTTACGCCGACGATCAAATGCTTCACCCATCTTATGAACAGCAGATAGGTCACCATTAAGGGCAGCTATTGCTGCTCGTTGGGAAACATTTGCCACATTTGCGGTGGAGTGAGAGTGCAAATTTGTAGCTGCTTTGATTACATCCTTTGGCCCAATCATCCAACCCACTCGCCAACCAGTCATCGCATAGGTTTTAGCAACACCATTTACGATAATTGTTTGATCTGCTAATTCAGGAACTACAACGCAAATACTTGGCGCTTTTGCTCCATCATAAAGTAAATGCTCATAGATCTCATCAGCTAATACCCATAAATTATTTTTGAGTGCCCATTGGCCAATTTCTTTTACCTGCTCTGGTGAGTAAACCGCACCAGTTGGATTGATTGGTGAACAAAATAACAGCACCTTAGTTTTTGGTGTACGCGCCTTTTCTAGCTGCTCAACAGTTACTAAATAATTTTGTGATTCATCAGCAAATACTTCAACCATCTTTCCACCAGCAAGGCTTATGCACTCTGGATATGTTGTCCAATACGGGGATGGCACAATTACCTCATCACCTGGATCAAGCAATGTAGCAAATGCCTGATTAACAGCTTGCTTACCACCATTAGTTACCAACACCTGATCTACTGCTATTTCATAATTTGAATCACGTTTAGTTTTTTTAACAATTGCCTCACGCAACTCTGGAAGACCTGCAACTGGCGTGTAACGATGGTTAGCTGGAATTTTTGCTGCTTCAATTGCAGCATTAACAATGTAATCTGGTGTTGGAAAATCTGGTTCACCTGCACCAAAACCAATTACTGGTCGGCCAGCAGCCTTTAGCGCTTTTGCTTTACTATCAACAGCAAGAGTTGCTGACTCTGCGATCGAAGCAATACGTTTTGAAACTCTAGGTTTTTCAGATGCGCTCATGGGGGGACAGTCTGCCATCTACGCCTAGAAGTGGCTTCATATTTATCTCAGTTTTACCTTTCTCCCTCACCTGATCTACACTTTGCGACCCGGCGCTTGTTTTAGGTCATGATTTTCCATGCCTTAATGCGGGCCGAAGGGCAGTAGCTCAATTGGCTAGAGTTGCCGTCTCCAAAGCGGCCGGTTGGGGGTTCGAGTCCCTCCTGCCCTGCAATTAAGTTCAAGATTAAGAAGTAATAAGAAAGAGAAGGAAAAGGTAAATGACAGAAGAGATCGTAACCACCGAAGAGCCTAAATCACTCTTTGGTCGGATCGGGCTGTTCTACCGACAAATTGTTTCTGAACTTGGCAAGGTTGTTTGGCCAACCAAGAAACAATTAACTACCTATACCGCTGTGGTTTTAGTTTTCGTTAGCTTTGTAATTTTAGTTGTTTCGATTTTTGATCTGGTTTTAACCAGAATTGTTTTCTGGATTTTTGGTTAAGGAGCAAATTATGTCAATTGATACTCCTGCAAATCCACCAGTGGATGCATTTGAAGCTGCACTCTCAGTACCAGAGGTTGTTGTTGCTCCAATCGAAGAGATTATTGAAAATGTTCAGGTTGCTGAAACTGCGATCGATACACAATCTGCTGAGGTTGAGAGTGAAGAGATTGATGAGAATTCAGAGTTTCGTGCCGCACTTCGTAGCGCACCTGGTGAGTGGTTTGTTGTTCATTCATACGCTGGGTATGAGAAGAAGGTTAAGGCCAATTTAGCCAACCGTATTCAATCTTTAAATATGGAGGATTACGTTTTTCAAATCGAAGTCCCAGAAGAGGAAGTTCGTGAGTTGAAAAATGGTGCGATTAGAGTAGTTAAACGAAATGTATTTCCTGGCTATGTTTTAGTACGTATGGATTTAACTGATGAATCTTGGTCTTGTGTACGTAATACACCTGGTGTAACTGGCTTTGTTGGAAATGCTCATCACCCATCACCTTTAACTTTAGATGAGGTAGAAAATATCTTAGCTCCTCGTCCAGTTAAGAAGGATGGCAAGATTGAGATGAAGGATATTGATTACATCATTGGTGAATCAATAACTGTTATGGATGGCCCATTCGCCACCCTGCCAGCAACAATCTCAGAGATCATGCCAGAGCAAGCAAAGCTAAAGGTTTTGGTTTCAATCTTTGGTCGCGAGACTCCGGTCGAGCTTTCATTCCACCAAGTACAAAAGATCTAAGTAAATTTAAAGCGATTTAATAGAAGAGGAAAAGAAAAGGAAAAAATATGGCACCGAAGAAGAAGGTAACCGCACTTATTAAGTTGCAGATCCAGGCTGGCGCAGCAACTCCTGCACCACCAGTTGGTCCAGCGCTTGGTCAACATGGTGTGAACATCATGGATTTCGTTAAGGCTTACAACGCAGCAACTGAGAGCCAAAAGGGAAACATCATCCCGGTCGAGATCACCGTCTTCGAAGATCGCTCATTTACATTTATTACCAAGACACCACCAGCATCACGTTTAATCTTGAAGGCTGCTGGAATTGAAAAAGGATCTGCCATTCCTCACAAGAATAAAGTGGCAAACCTGACTCAGTCACAAGTAGAAGAGATCGCCAAGCAAAAGATGGTTGATCTAAATGCTAATGATTTAGCAGCTGCATCATTGATTATCGCCGGTACTGCTCGCTCAATGGGTATCACTGTCGGTTAATTAATAAGTAAATAGTGGGAGAACCTCGCTGGTTCGCTAAACCACAACCCCAAATCTTGAAAACAATTTCAAGATTTAATTAAGAGGAGAAGAAATGAAGCGAAGCAAGAAGTACCGCGCAGCGGCTGAGAAGATCAAGATTGATAATCTCTACGGTCCTGGCGAAGCGATGAAGTTAATTAAAGAAACTTCAACAGTTAAATATGATGCAACAGTTGATGTTGCACTCTTTCTGGGCGTAGATCCTAAGAAAGCAGATCAAGCAATCCGCTCAACAGTAAACCTGCCACATGGAACAGGTAAGACTGCTCGAGTTTTGGTATTCGCAGGTGGTGAACGTGCAGAAGAGGCACGTGCAGCTGGCGCCGACATTGTTGGTGCAGACGAGTTAATTGATGAAGTATCAAAGGGTCGTCTTGATTACGACGCTGTTGTTTCAACACCAGAGTTAATGGGAAAGGTTGGCCGTCTTGGAAAGGTTCTTGGACCTCGCGGTTTAATGCCAAACCCAAAGACTGGAACAGTTACAACTGATGTTGCAAAAGCTGTTACAGATATCAAGGGTGGAAAGATTGAGTTCCGCGTTGATAAGAATGCAAACCTGCACTTTGTAATTGGAAAGGTTTCATTTACCAACGAACAACTTGCCGAGAATTACGCAGCAGCAATTGAAGAGGTAATGCGTGCTAAGCCAGCTTCATCAAAGGGCCGCTTCATTAAATCTTCAACCGTTTCATCAACCATGAGCCCAGGAATCAAAATTGATACCTCAATCGCTCGTGATGGTGGAGCCCAGATTCAATAGTTCGTTCTAAGACTCAATTTTGACTCGGGTAGGCATCACCGCCTACCCTTGGGTCATCATCAAGAGATGGTTAAACAGATCTTGATAACCGAAGACTGCAGGTCTTTTAAAGGGAAACTTTTAAAAGGTAATTGTTGAAAAACAGCCCGCATAGGTGCAACCGATAGCCTCGTGTGCATTTATGCGCCGAGGTTTTTCTTATTTTAGAAAGGAAGCCAAATGGCACGTCCAGATAAGACAGCTGCTGTTGCTGAGATCGTTGAAGATTTCCGCAGCGCGAATGCAACTGTGCTTACTGAGTACCGCGGATTGTCCGTAGGACTTATGAAGCAACTACGTCGTTCACTTGGAACCAAAAACAAGTACTCCGTAGTAAAAAACACTCTTACCAAAATTGCTGCAAAAGAAGCAGGCGTAGATTTAGATCCAGCCCTACTTGCCGGTCCTTCTGCAGTTGCATTTATTAAGGGCGATCCAATTGATGCTGCCAAAGCATTACGTGATTTTTCAAAGGAGAATCCACTTTTGATTATTAAAGGCGGAATCTTTGATGGCAAGGCTGTAACAACAGCAGAAATCATGCAACTAGCTAATCTTGAATCTCGCGAAGTTCTGCTTGCCAAGATTGCTGGTGCTATGAAGGCTTCTATGGCAAAGGCTGCTCGTACATTTGATGCATTACGTATCAAGATGGAAGCAGTGTCCGAACCAATAGCAAAAACTGCTGAGGCACCAGTTCCAGCTGTAGCTGCGACTGAAATAGTGTCCGAAGTTGTCAACGAACCAGTAGCGCAAGCTGCACCTGAAGTTGTAACAGAAGCTGTGTCCGAACCCGCAACACAAAATGCTGAGGCAGTAGTTCCAGCTCCAGCAGTGACAGAAGAAGTTGTACCTGAAGGAACAGAAAACTAAAACCGACCCCCAACCCCCGTACTCATCAGAGTTGGAGTCGGGATTAAAGAAAAGGAAAGAATATGTCAAAGCTAAATACCGCAGATCTACTAGGACAATTCAAAGATATGTCACTAGTTGAGTTAACAGAGTTTGTTAAAGCGTTTGAAACAGAGTTCGATGTAACAGCTGCTGCTCCAGTTGCAGCTGCTGCTGCAGGTGGCGCCGCTGGCGGAGCCGCAGATGCAGCACAAGATGAGTTCACAGTCATCCTTGAAGATGCAGGATCACAAAAGATCGCTGTTATCAAAGAGGTACGTGCACTTAACTCAAGCCTTGGTCTAAAAGAAGCTAAGGATCTTGTAGATGGAACACCTGCAACACTTCTAGAGAAGGCTGATAAGGCAACTGCTGATAAGGCAAAGGCTGCATTAGAAGCTGCTGGTGCAAAGGTTTCAATCAAGTAATTACCTACTTATGAAAGCCCCGTCATTAAATTGGCGGGGCTTTTTTATTTGGGAATCTTCTGGCTCGAAGCGGAGATCCGCCTGCTTTTAGCACGAATTAGACATTATGGGTAGGGGTTAGATATCCTCGCCCTTCACAATTTTTCAAAACCGAGGGTCCAGGCATATAGCGGCTAAGACCTAGCGGCAGCCGTGTGTTCTAAAAACTCTTTATTACTTGGAGGAAACTTTGGCCGCAGTTAAGAATAAAAATCATGCTCCACGTCGTGTTTCATTCGCAAAGATTCGTGAACCGCTTGAAGTTCCTAATCTTCTTTCGCTACAACTAGAAAGTATTGATTGGTTACTAGGAAACGACGCATGGCGCGCTCGCTTAGCTGATGCAGAGAAATCTGCTCGCGGTGAGGTTCCAAAGAGTTCAGGACTTGAAGAAATATTTGAAGAGATTTCACCAATTGAAGATTTCCAAGGATCGATGTCACTTTCATTCCGTGATCATCGTTTCGAACCACCAAAGTATTCAATCGCAGAGTGCAAAGAGCGCGACATTACATATGCCGCACCATTATTTTTAACAGCAGAGTTTACCAACAATGTAACTGGTGAAATTAAGTCACAGACAGTTTTCATGGGCGACTTCCCATTAATGACACCACGCGGAACATTTGTAATTAATGGAACAGAGCGTGTTGTAGTTTCACAGATTGTTCGTTCTCCAGGTGTTTACTTCGAGCGCACAATTGAAAAGACATCTGATAAAGATATTTTCACCACAAAAATTATTCCAAGCCGTGGTGCTTGGCTTGAGTTTGAAATTGATAAGAAGGATTTGGTTGGCGTTCGTATTGATCGCAAACGTAAACTTCCAGTAACAATTTTCCTAAAGGCTTTAGGTTGGACAAGTGATCAAATCCTTGAGCAATTCGGAGAGTTTGAATC
>JBILCN010000021.1:0-24652 GCA_044353095.1 Candidatus Nanopelagicus sp. | reverse complement strand
CGTTTAATCGCCGCAACTAATCTTTGAGTGTGATCAGGATTGCGAGTTGCTTTGAAATCATGCGGGCCAGCAAACTTCTGACTATCAGCAAAATCTAAGGTTAATTGTTGATTCTCATAAGAAACTAACCGAGCATCAAAAAATGCTAGCCAGGTGATGCGATCTTCCATTAAAAGTAAATCTAGAACTTCATTCCATCGAGCCTTGATCTCAGATAGTTGCATTACTTAGATAGCGAATCCATACACGATTGCTGCAACAAAAATAGTTAAGGCAATAATTTGTGTACTCTTTTTAAGCAAGAATGATTTTAAAGGTGGGATAAAGGTAATTAATAAACCAATGATTCCAAGCACAATTAACACTGAGCTGGTGTTTAGATTATTAGCATTTCCAGTTTGATACCTTAAATTAATTAAGCCAATTGCTAATAAGGCGTATGCGGCGTATCTATAGTTATTGATCATTTAGGTATCCTTAATGAATGCATTCCACCATCTACATTCAAGGTAGTTCCGGTAATAGATGCCTGCAGTGGGCTGGCAAGAAAGATAATTGCGGACGCGATTTCATCGGGAGTAACGAGTCGACCCATTGGTTGCCGGGCTGCGAGGGCGTCGCGGGCAGCAGCAGCATCATCGGATTGGTTTAACAATCTTTGTACCCAAGGGGTATCTGTTGTCGCAGGATTTACAGCATTAACTCTAATTTTATCTTTTATGTGATCAGTAGCCATCGCTAAAGTTAAGGTAAGGATTGCACCCTTTGAGGCACTGTATGCGGCTCGGTTTGGAATTCCATCAGTAGCTGCAATGGAGGCGGTATTAACAATTGCCGGACTTTTTGATTTACGAAGCAGTGGGATTGCTGCCCGGGATACTCGCGCAGTTCCAACCACATTTACATTTAAAACTTTTTGCCAAATCTCATCGCTCTCATGCTCTACTGTTGTGAGGGAGCCGATTCCAGCATTATTGATCAAGATATCTAATTGTGAACTTTGCTTACTAAACTCTGAAAAAGCATTTAATACTGAACTGTTATCACCAATATCGCATTTGATGAATTTTGCTACGCCAGCCATCTCACCCTCATTTAAATCAAAACCAAAAACAGTTGCACCACGATCATTTAAACCTTTGGCAACAGCTAATCCGATACCAGAGCCCGCCCCAGTAATAATTGCGGTTAATCCGCTGAACTCTTTATCAATCACCTTCATATACTATTGCGTGTATGGCGCAGACCAAAACATCTACCTCAGCATTTATCGCTGTGATCCATACTGCCGCTCACCAATATCGGATCGCAAAATCAATTGATGGCAAGTACTTTGCTATTCCAAAAGTTTCGACAATCTCTGATGCCCTCGAGTTACCGCTTAATGAGTTTAAATCTTTATTTGACCAGGCTGGTACCGAAGAGATTTTTGGTTCTCTTACTGCGCCAATTGCAGCAGATTCTGAGATCTGGGGAGCTGGCGTAACTTATCTGCGCTCCCGCGATGCTCGTAAAGAGGAGAGCGGAAATCCAGATGTTTACCAATTAGTTTATGAAGCAGATCGGCCAGAGTTGTTTTTCAAGTCAACTGCTCGTCGAACAGTTGGTACAAATTCAAATGTTGGAATTCGAGCAGATGCTTTAACTTCAGTACCAGAGCCTGAGGTTGCGATTGTAATTAATAAGTACCGAGAATTAATTGGTTTAACAATTTGCAATGATATGACTGCAAGAAATATCGAGGGTGAAAATCCACTTTACCTTCCGCAAGCAAAAATTTATCAGGGCTCAAATGCAGTTGGTCCAATGATTAGGCCAATTTGGGAGATTAACGATTACAGCACACTAGCAATTGAGGCAAAGATTGAACGCGGTACAAACATTGTTTGGCAAGCGCAAACTTCACTAGCCCAGTTGAATCGAAGCTTTACCGATTTAATCGAGTACTTGTTTAGATGTCAATCATTTCCTGTTGGCGCAATACTTTCAACTGGAACCGGAATTGTGCCACCGCTTGATATCTCACTGCAGGCAGGGGATGTCGTAACAATAAATGTAGAAGAGGTTGGCGAGTTAGTAAACAAGGTAGTCATCACTCCAATTGATGTAAATGAACGAGAGAATTTATGAGCCATGTAATTTGGACGCAGTGGGATGATTTAGAAATTCCAGCAAAATTCAAGAAATTATCGCCAGCAACTACGCCTGCAGATGGCGGAGATTTCTCTGAGGTTACCTTTTATGTTCCCTCGTATATGGGTGGGCGAGCAGCACTTGAGTTAACCAAGCAGATGCCTAATCTAAAGATTTTACAGATGCCTAATGCTGGTTATGACGATGCGATGGAGTTTGTTAGACCAGGAATGACATTATGTAATGGTCGAAGCATTCATGATGATTCAACCGCTGAACTTGCAGTTGGCTTAACAATTGCGTCCCTTCGTGGATTTCCTGAGTTTGTGCGAAATCAAGATAAAGGCAAATGGGTTCATACTCGCGAGAAATCAATTAATGATCGCAAAATTGGTGTAATTGGCTTTGGTTCCATTGGATCAACTGTTGCGCGAATGCTCTCTGGCTTCTCAGTAACAGTTATGCCATTTACGCAAAGCGGTCGTGATAACACCACGCCTATCTCTGAATTAGATAAACACTTGCCAACATTAGATGTGATCATTTTGATTTTGCCACTAACTAAAGAGAGTAAACATTTATTTGATGCACGTCGACTAGCGTTAATGAAGGATGGTGCTTTGCTGGTAAATGTGGCACGAGGTCCGATTGTTGATACTGATGCCCTAGTTAAAGAGTTAAATTCAGGAAGAATTACTGCAGCTTTAGATGTAACAGATCCAGAACCACTTCCAGAAGGACATCCACTATGGAGTGCTAAGGGAGTTTTAATTTCACCGCATGTTGGTGGAAACACAACTGCATTTGAACCACGTGCCCGTAAATTGATTAAATCTCAACTGGATTTATTAGCAAAGGGTGAAGCGTTAAACAATATTATCGTGGCTGGTAATTAGGCCAATACTTCTTAATTTTCTCCCGCAAGAAATCAGCACTCTCATGCATTTGTTCCATGCCATCAACACCATCTTCAATAGATATCCAAGAATCAAAGCCAACCGCCTTTAAGGTTGAAAAAATTGCATCATAATCATTTAAGCCTTTGCCAATTACGCCATGTTTAAAAAATGAAACATAGCCAGCGGTTCCACCCTCAGATTTGCGCAGATCTTCAATTGTGCCATTTGCTAAGTAGCGATCACTAGCGTGCATAGTCACAACCCGATGCTTAACTTTTTCTAGCAACTCAAGTGGCTCTTCACCGGCAGCAATTGCATTTGACGGATCAAAGTTAACTGCAAAAGTGGGGGATGGAATTCGATTAACTAATTCAACAAAAACATCCATCATTTGGGCAAACTCTGGTTCAGTCCAGAAATCATCCTTGTAATGATTTTCAATAATTAAGGTAATGCCTAAACTTTCAGCGGTTGGAATACATGCATTAATTGAATCAACCACGTAATTCATACCTTCTTCACGGGTAATATCTTTTCGGCGCTGTCCTGATAGAACTCGACAGTATTTAGCACCAAGGGCCGCACTCATTTCAAGAGACCAAATCTCTTTCTCTATCTCTTTTTTACGAAGCGCAGCATCTGGAATTGTGAAGTCAGGTGAGGCACACATCATTGGGATTACCATCCCAGTGTCTTCAACCGCCTTTCGAATCTGTGCCCAATTCTTTTCATCTTTTACATCAGCAAAATCATTGTAAAACTCAAGTCCATCTACATTTAATTCATCACCTAATTTGATCCACTCATAAATACTCATTTGGCCAGCAACTAATTGCTTAATGAAACCTTTTGGAAAAGCCGCTAACTTTGGCATTTACTTCTCTGGATTTCTTCCGATAATTGAGAATTGTTCAAGCTCAACTACTGCGCCGGTAAATGGTTTTGATTCATCACCCATCCAGTAGACACAAGCTGTTGCTAATTGTTCAGGTGTACTCATCACTCCAAATGGAATGTTGTCGCGTCCTAATTTCTGAGGCCAACCTTCTGGCAATCCTTTTGCAATCTGATCAACATACTCGCGGTCGGTAAGGATCCAACCAGGATTAATCAAATTAAATCTAACTTTGTCCACGCCATGGGCATTAGCCAAGTTGCGAGTCATTGTTTGCAATCCAGCCTTACCAATGCTGTAAGCAAGGAGTGAGGACTCACCGCTGTAAGCATTGATCGACCCAATATTTAAGACACAACCTTGTGATTTCTTGAGGTGAGGGAATGCGGCTTGAATTAAAAAGAGTGCTGATTGCAGATTAACGGTGATAGTTTTTGTAAAGGCATCCGGAGTTAATGCAGTTAGATTATTTCGTTCAATAATTGCAGCATTATTTACCACGCAATCAATGCTGCCAAATGCTGCAATAGCTGCATCCACTATTTGTTTAGGCGCTAATGGATCTGCCAAATCGGCGATACAAAGAGATGAGTTACTGCCTAACTGGGCAACCACCTTTTCACCATCTGATTTTTCGATTCCATGAATTAAAACCTTGGCGCCTTCGGAAACAGCGCGAGTCGCAATTGCCTTACCAATTCCGGAGGTTGCACCGGTAATAATTATTACCTTATCTTTTAATCTCATATTAATAAGTCCATATTAGGTTGGCTTAATTACAGATTTAAGGATTTCACCAGATTGCATCTTTTCAAAAGCGGTCTGCCATTGCTCGATAGGAAATACTCCACCCAGCACTGGTGATAAATCTAATTTTTCAGTACCTAGTAAGCGAAGCACGCGCTCCCACATCGGCCAATTGTGCGAGAAGGTGCCGCGCAGGGTTACATTTTTTGCAACCAATGGATCAAGTGAGAAATCAAGTGGTTGTGGACCCCAGCCAACTTTGCTAATCCAGCCATCCGGACGAACTACATCAAGAGCGTGTTTAAGTGAGGCGCTAACACCTGCAGCATCAACAACACCATCAGCACCTAAACCATCAACGGTTCGTGCCCATTCATTAGCATCACCAATAATTACTTCACATCCATAAGCTTTTGCAATATTTAAACGGTTACGATCTTTTTCTAGACCAACTAAGGCCACCTCTGCCCCTGCAAGACGTGCCATTGCAACTGCAAGAACTCCAATTGGGCCAGGTCCAAGTACGACAATGCGATCACCAGGTTTAATAAAGCCGGGTGCAATTGTTGAGCTGTATGCAACCGCGCATGGTTCAGTCATCGCGGCAAACTCGAAGGTGATATTTGCTGGAATGCGATGCAAAAGCCTTGCGGCAACTTTGGCATAACGTGTCATTCCACCATTTACTCCGTAACCAAATCCTTTACGATTTGGATCTAAGTTGTACTTTCCAACTCGAGACATTGGTGAATCGGCATCAATTACTGCAGCGGTCTCGGTAACTACACGATCGCCCTCTTTCCACTTACCGGCAGCTTTTACATTTTTACCAAGCTCAGCAATAACGCCACAAAACTCATGACCTAGGACAACTGGATAATTAACCGCCCAAGAGTTGGTGCCATGCCATTGGTGCAGATCGCTGCCACAAACACTTACCGCTTCAACCTGCATAATTACATCATCATCACCTGCGATTGGGCGCTCGATCTCTTGTAACTCAACACTTAATGGTTTGGATGAGTAATTAACGACGCCAATTGATTTCATTTTTAATACCTTCTTTTAGTTTTTTCTGGGAGTGATTGCAACATCACCGTAGGCATGAACTTTTTCGCAAATCTTTCGTAAAACTTCCTCTACATTTCCAGCACCTCGCGAGAAAGAATCAGCATCGATAGCAAGTGGTGCGCCAATCACAACAAGTGGTGCGCCATAAGATGGTGATGCGATCGCTTGCTCAAGTGATAAGCCACCAACAGCTTGCACTGGAATTCCAACTGCATCGACAACAGCTTTTAATTGATCCAGGGGATTAGGTGGCGTCTTACCTGCAGCTGCAATGCCGCGTCGCTCGTCGTAACCAATATGGTGAATCACCATGTCGCAACCTAAATCTTCTAACATTCGAGCGCCATCGACCATATCTGGACAACCTAAATTGTCACCCATAACAACAACACCACAATCTTTACCAGCTTGCACAACAACCTTGATGGTTTCTGGATGTGCACGTGCCATAACAACTACATGTGTTGCGCCAGCCTTTGCCATCATTTGCGCCTCTAAATATCCACCATCCATAGTTTTTAAATCTGCAATTACTGGAATCTTTGGAAACTCACTTCGAAGTGCGCGAACACCATGTAAGCCTTCGGCCAAAATAAATGGCGTTCCTGCTTCTAACCAATCAACTCCGGCGCGCATGGCGGTATGTGCCATCTCCATCGCCTCTTTGATGTCAGTTAAATCTAGGGAGACCTGAACTATTGGCTTCATCTAAAGGATGGTTTCATCTAAAGGATGGCTTCATTTATAAAACGCCAAACTTGGCAAATGCTTGTGACGGCGGCATTCCTTGACGAACTGCATCACGGAACAAATTCTCACCAGAGTTCTTCTCTTCAACGCGAGCGATTACTTCATCAATTTGAGCAACTGGAACAATAACGACACCATCGATATCGGCAACAATTAAATCTCCTGGATTAATCGTCACGCCATCGATAACACAAGGCACATTATGAGCAACTACTTCATAGCGAGAGTTGATATCAAGCGGGGAAGTATCAACACCAAAAACTTTGAAGCCCATCGCACGCATTCTTACTGTGTCTCTAACTGGGCCATCAGTTAACGCACCTGCTACGCCTTTATGTTTACAAGCAGTTGAAAGTAATTCGCCCCAAAAAGCTGCTGGATGATCTCCGCCATTATTTCTATTTGATGGTGTTACATAAACCTGATCTTCGCCAACTTCATCCAATGCCTTTAATAATCCAACATAAGGAATCTCAGGTGCTTCAAAAACCGCTTCTACCTTGACTGGAAATGCGTAACCCATCATCACACCTTCACCAGAGATCATTTCAATATCTGATTTCAATATCTGATTTCGAAAACCCATGTGATCTAAACAATCAGATGCCAGGGCTGCTGTGAAAATTGTGGACAATCTTTTTAAGTCATGTTTTTTTGAGGTCATACCGAGAAGATTACGACTATTTTCACCCTGCGCCAGAACCCTTAACCACTACTTGAGAGCCCTGCGAGTACCTTTATAACAGTTAGATAAATTCATAAAATTAAGGAAAAAGATGCACAATCTTTACCTGTTGATCGTTGACGATCAAGCCTGAAAAGACCATGATCATCACAGGTTCGACGGTCCTCGTTGCGCCAAATCTCTTATAGAGACTCTCTTAAAAGAAATGGAGAATTGAATGCGTAAAGGTTCAATTCGTCTGATTGCTGCAGCATCTGTAATCGCATTAGCGATCACAGGTTGTTCTTCATCAAGTGATGAAGCAGCAAATACAGACACAGAGTTTGAAATATTTACCTGGTGGGCATCTGGTGGCGAAGCTGCTGGCCTACAAGGAATGGTTGATGTATTCAACGCAGAAAACCCAGACACAGAGTTCATTAACGCATCTGTTGCTGGTGGAGCTGGCGTAAATGCAAAGGCTGTTCTACAAAGCCGTTTAGATGCTAACGAGCCACCTGATTCATTCCAGGCACATGCTGGTATGGAGCTTGATGGTTACGTAAGAGGCGGACAATTAGAGGATCTAACATCTCTATACGCTTCAGAAGGTTGGGATGAGATTTTCCCATCTGACTTAATCAAAGCTATTACTGTTGATGGAAAGATTTACTCAGTTCCAGTAAACATTCACCGCGCAAACGTTATGTGGTGGAACCCTGCAACTGCAACAAAGGCTGGCATTACAAAAGCTCCTGAAACACTTGATGAGTTTTTTGCTGACCTTGAGAAGTTCAAGAAAATGGGAATCCCAGGACTTGCACTTGCTGGAAAGGGAGACTGGGCGATTGCTCACCTTCTAGACTGGATGCTTCTTGCGTCAATGGGTGCAGATAAGTTTGAAGGTCTTTACAACGGTTCAACTTCATGGACAGGTCCTGAAGTTGCTGCTGGTATCAAGAACTTCCAACGCGCACTTTCATACGGAAACAAGGGAGCAGGAAACCTTGATTGGCCAGATGCTGGAAAGTTAGTAACTGACGGCAAAGCTGGATTCTTCATCATGGGTGACTGGGCTTCAGCACAGTGGCAATCAGATGGACTTGTTCTAGGAACTGACTACACATATGCAGCAGCTCCAGGAACTGTTGGTACATACCAATGGCTATCTGATTCATTCACACTTCCAGTTGGCGCTCCAAACCGCAACGCTGCAATCGCATGGTTGAAGGTTTGTGGATCCAAGGCTGGACAGGATGCATTTAATCCAAAGAAGGGTTCTATCTCAGCTCGTACTGACTCAGATCTAACTCTTTACGATGCATATCTACAATCTGCTGCTGCTGACTGGAAGAAGGATCGCTTAGTCGGTTCAACAGTTCACGGAGCAACTGGAAATAACGCACTGATGGCTGCATACAACGCAGGTGTTGGTAAGTACTTCTCAGGTGGATTCAAAGATAATGCCGGACTTGCTAAGGATCTTGCAGCAGCTTACGAAGCTGGCAAGGCTTAATAGTTAGTCATAGATAAGTAACTTTGCTGGGCGAGTAAAATCGCTCAGCAAGGTTTTCTATTTTTTTAGGTAGACTGCAACAAATTGAATTTGATGAAGAGGAGATATGTCTAAGCAAGATACTTTGAATAAACGCCCTCTCTCCTCGAAAATAGGCGGATTACTATTTGTTCTACCATCGATAATTACAGTTATTATTTTCGTATACGGCCTTATTTTGTGGTCGGTCAATGTTTCACTTACAAATCAAAACTCTGGTACTAAAAAAGAGACCGAGTACGTTGGTTTAAAGAATTACACAGATCTAATCAGCGATGAGCGCTTTACGCACTCCCTGGGTAACTTAGTTAAATTCACAGTTGTTTTCATCCTTGGAACCCTTGTAACAGGTTTCATCATGGCTTTGCTTTTAGAAAAAGGAATTAAGGGTGAAGGTTTTTTCAGATCCTTCTACCTATATCCAATGGCAATCTCATTTATTGCTATGGGAACAGTTTTCAACTGGCTCTTAAATTCAGCACGTGATGAAGAGGCGGGCGGATTAAACCTAGCTCTACAGAAAATTGGTCTTGGGTTTTTACAAAATGATTGGTATGTCTCCCAAAACGGAGCAATGTTCTCGATGGCGATCCCAGCGATCTGGCAGATGTCTGGATATGTCCTGGCTTTATTCCTTGCCGGATTTAGAGGAATTCCAGATGATATGCGTGAGGCAGCTCGGGTAGATGGAGCATCTGAGGCACAGATCTACCGACATGTTTTATTTCCTCAACTGACTCCAACTTTGTTAACAATTCTTATTATTTTAGGCCACATCTCAATGAAGGTTTTTGATTTAATCATTGGTATTAATGGAAAGTCTTATGTAACTCAAGTAGTTGCAGTTTATATGTGGGAGGCTACTTTTGATCAACGTAATTACGCTAAAGGAACCGCGATCGCCATTGTTTTACTTATCATGATCGCAATAGTTGTTGTTCCTTACCTTCGCTATAACAGCAAACAACAGGCGTACCGCTGATGAGTAAAGATATAGTCGATTTAATTACCGCTAGCCCTAACGCCCGCAATAAAAAGCGTAAGCTAAACGGTAAAGAGAAGTTTTGGTTGATTTTCCGCTACGTATCTCTGACCTTTATTTGGTTCCTAGTTGTAATGCCGATCTACGTAATGGTGATCAACTCCCTTAAGGGCGTAAAAAATGTTTACCTAACCAACGCCTTTAAATTGCCAGAAAAGCTAGATTTTTCTGCTTGGTCAGTAGCTTGGAATGGAACTGATTACTTCCCGCAGGCCATCTCTGATTCAATGACTCGAACACTTTTCTTTGTAATCCAATCCTCAATCATTTCTGCAATTATTGGATCAATCAATGGTTATGTTTTCGCTAAGTGGAAATTTAGAGGCTCAAACATAATCTTCACCCTATTCCTCTTCGGTATGTTTATTCCTTACCAAGCGATCATGATTCCGCTGGTCAGACTTTCAACTGAGGTAGGTATAAATAAATCAATTTATGTCTTGGTCTTAGCGCATGTTATTTACGGAATTCCTATTTGTACTTTAATTTTCCGTAATTATTATGAAAGCATTCCAAATGAGTTAATTGAGGCGGGTCGAGTTGATAAGGCCTCGATGATTCGAATCTATCGCTCAATTATTTTGCCGCTATCAATCCCAGCTTTCGTTGTTGTTTTAATTTGGCAATTTACCTCTGCATGGAATGACTTCCTCTTTGCCATATTTTTAACTGGTGGTTCTCCTAAGCTATCTGTTGCAACTACCGCATTGAACTTTATTACCGGATCCTCGAACCAGATTTACTACGGTGTAAACATGACTGCATCATTAATCGTCTCTCTACCAACCTTGGTCGTTTACATCTTCTTAGGTCGTTACTTCCTACGTGGATTACTAAGCGGTTCATTAAAGGGATAGTTCGTGACAATCTCAGCTGAAGTCTTTGATAGCAGGCGCAATCAATTAGGAGAGGGCCCAACCTCCTCCGGTACTTCCAATAATCATGTTCAATGGTGTGATATTTATGGCCACGCAATTAGATGGCGCGATCTTGCAACAGGTGCTACCGGTGAATACAAAACTGCTGAAGATGTTGGATTTCAGGTGCCTCGAACCAAGGGCGGTGAAATTCTAGGAACTGTAAACGGTCCAGTACTTCGTGATCTTGATGGAAAATTACACCAACTACCTACCCGCGAGGATGCTGATGGTTTTAAAGATAAAAATGTGTTGCGTTGGAATGATGCAAAAGTTTCACCAACTGGTGAATTATTTTTAGGATCGATGGCTTATGAAAATCAAAGCAATGAAGGTGCTTTCTACCGATTAAGTAAAGATGGAAAGAAACTAGATCGATTATTTGGTGAGGTCGGAATCTCTAACGGTATGGATTGGAGCATCGATCAAACCCGAATGTTTTATATCGATACCTTGTCGATGAAAGTTGAGGTATTTGATTACGACAACGGCCAAATCAGCAACCGTCGAACATTGGTCGAGGTTACAGATGGCATGGGTTATCCAGATGGTATGTGCGCAGATGCAGATGACAATATTTGGGTGGCTTTTTGGATGGGTTCTTGCGTTCGAGGATTTGATGGCAAAACTGGCAAGCAGATTGCTGAGATTAAGTTACCTACTCAAAAAATTACCTCATGTTGTTTTGCTGGTGAAAAATTAGATCAGCTGATAATTACATCTGCAGTTGGAAATCCAGGAGAAGAGATTGAGTTAGATCAATTCCCGCAAGCTGGCTTTATCTTTATCGCGCAGCCAGGAGTAGTTGGTAAAAAAACAAATCTATTTGGTGCGTAATTGAAGGTTGATCTATTTACATTTGGTGAGGCGCTATCAGTATTTATCTCTAGCGATACAGATTCAGTACTAACTGCCAAAAAATATGAAAGAGTAACTGCTGGCGCTGAAGTAAATGTGGCGGTGGCACTAGCCAGACTTGGCCTCAAATCCCAATTCTTTTCACGATTTGGCAAGGATGAATTAGGCGATGTGATGATTGCTGATATTGCAGCCGAAGGTGTTGAAGTTTCCACTGTAAAACGTGTGCCATTTTTTACAGCAGCCATGGTTAGAAATCCAGGAAAAGATGCTCCCGTTGGAATCAGTTATCTTCGCGCGGGGTCGGCAGCTTCAACAATTGAGCCATCAGATATAACAGATCAGATGATCACATCTGCTCGCTGGGTACACACAACTGGTATTACCTGCGCTATTTCAAAAAAAGGTGCAGCAGCAGTAGCACACACACTCTCACGTGCAAAGGATCTTGGTGTAAAAAGTAGCTTTGATTTAAATCTTCGACGCAAATTATGGAGCGATGAAGATGCTGCCAAAACCTTAAATCCATTGGCTAGCAATGTTGAATTTCTAATCGGTGGTGAGAGTGAGTATGAAGTTGTCTTCGGCAGTAAAGATGCAAAAGCAGTATTAAAAGATGCCAATGATCGTGGTTGCGTAATTGCAGTCATGACCAATGGCGATCAACCACTTCGTTACTCAATTAATGGCCAGTATGGAGAGATAATTCCACCAAAGGTAATTGCAGTAGATCCAGTTGGCTCAGGGGATGCCTTTACTGGCGGCACTATCGCCGGCTTACTTAGTGGAATGGATCCAGTAGATGCTTTGCGCCAAGGAACTAGGTCTGGAGCATCTGTAGCAAGTATGTTTGGTGACTGGACTGGATTACCAACTGGAAGCGGGGGAGTCATAAATGAAAACAATTGATGCGCTTCTGAAGCACAAAATTATGGGATTAGTTCGCACAAATGATCAAGCAACGGGTCAAGCAATGGCGGATGCGATGGTAAGTGCTGGAATCCGCGCTATTGAAATAACATTAACAACTCCTGGTGCGTTAGATATTGTTGAAAAATTATCAGAAAATAAGGATCTAATTGTTGGTGTTGGAACTGTAATTAGCAAAGAAAATGTAAAGAGTGCTGAAAAAGCTGGTGCAAAGTTTATTGTTTCGCCAAATACCGATAGTGATGTTATCGATAAGACAAAGAGTTTGGATATGGTTTCTATGCCAGGTATTGCAACGGCAACTGAGGTCGGCCGAGCATTAAAAGCTGGCGCCGATATTTTGAAATTATTTCCAGCTAGCACTTACGGTCCAGCACATTTAAAGGCGCTGCGTGATCCATATCCAGGCCAGTTTTGGTGTCCAACTGGTGGCATATCTTTGGGCTCAGTTGATGATTGGTTTGCCGCCGGCGCTAATTTAATTGGTCTAGGTGGGCCACTAACAAAAGGTGGCTTAGGTAAAGTAAGTGAAAATGTAACCGCATTTTTAAATGCAGTTTCATCAGCGAACAAGGTAGGTTAGTAATTATGAAATTAAGCGGTCATCATATTTTTGTTACAGGTGGGGCAAAGGGGATTGGCGAAGCAATTGTTCGTGATTGCTTAAAAGAGGGCGCAAAAGTTTCCTTCATAGATATTGATGTGGCATCTGGTGAAAAATTAGCGGCGCAACTTGGACCTTCCGTTGAGTTTGTAAAGGCCAGCGTTGCAAGTTTTGCGCAACTTTCTGCGGCATTTAATGAGGTAACTACAGCTTTTGGCGCGGTAACCGGTGTGGTTAACAATGCTGGAATTAACTCTCATGCGGATCCAGTAACTATGACTGATAAAGAGTGGGATGATTTTTTTGATGTTGATATGAAACCAGTTTGGCTAACTGCAAAGCTTGCTCTGCCAGCTATGCGCAAAGCGGGCAAAGGATCAATCGTTAATATCTGTTCAATTCATGGCCGACTAACTTATCCAGGATTTTTCCCATATGGCGCTGCAAAGTCAGCGGTCCTTGGCTTAACTAGAAACCTAGCTCTTGATGAAGGTAAGTTTCAGATTAGAGTAAATGCAGTTTCACCTGGTTACATCCTTACCGATCTAACTAAAGGTTGGTTAAATGCAGAGGCTGGTCGCACCGAACGTGCAACAGCAATTCAACCAATGGGCAGAATGGGTGAGCCGGATGAGGTTGCTAAGGTCGTAACATTTTTACTTTCCGATAAATCCACTTACGTTAGCGGATCTGATTGGGCTGTCGATGGCGGATTAGGAGCACGATCAGCATGATTCTAAAAGATGAACATTTATTTGTAACTGGTGGAGCTGCTGGAATTGGTGAAGCAATTGTTATTGGTGGCGCTAAAGAGGGTGCCAAAGTTTCCTTTGTTGATATTGATGATGAAAAATCAATTGCATTAGTTGAGCAGTTAACTAAAGAAGGATTTAAGGTTCAGTATCAACGTGCTGATGTTACAAATTATGAAAACTTTGAAACTGCCTACAAGAAATTAACCTCAACCTTTGGTGATGTAACCGTAGCTGTTTCAAATGCAGGACGTAACTCTTACGCCGATCCAGTTGAGTACCAAGAGGAAGAGTGGAACTCTTTCTTTGCCCTTGATCTAAAATCTAGCTGGTACGTTGCCAAGTTATGTTTACCTGCGATGCGTAAATCAAAGTACGGATCTATTGTAAATATCTCATCAATTCATGGCCGTATGTCTCGCCCGAACTTTTTTCCATACTCTGCAGCTAAAGGCGGCATCGTAGGTTTATCTCGCAATTTAGCCCTTGATGAAGGTAAAAATGGAATTCGAGTTAACTCAGTTTCTCCTGGAACAACTGCCACACCGTTATTAAAAAGCTATATGGCAACATTTCCAGATGAGAAGGCGCATGCATTATCGGTTGCACCCAATGGTCGATTTGGTTCACCGGAGGAGATTGCAAATGTAATCTTGTTTACGCTTTCAAAGGATGCATCCTTTATCAATGGTGCAGACCTTATGGTAGATGGCGCGCTTCACTCGCGCTACGCCTAATTACTTTCTTAGGGTTACAAACTCCGGCGTAAGTTCAGCAATGTTGCGAGCACCCATTAGCTTCATCGCGGTCTCCATCTCAAAGCGCAATGTATCTACAACCTTTTGCACACCCTCGCGGCCAGCTGCCATCGCACCGTACAAATAAGCACGTCCAATAAGCACTGCATCTGCGCCAAGGGCTATCGCTGCAAGCACATCAGCACCACTCATTACTGCACCATCAATAAAGATTTGAGTACCTTTACCTTTTTTACCAATTGCACTGCGAATCTGTGGCAAAATTTCAAGAGGTACAACTGATTTATCTAACTGTCGGCCACCATGATTTGAAATAATAATTGCATCTACGCCAATTTTAGCTAATTGTTTAGCATCCTCAACGCTTTGAATTCCTTTAATAATCAACTTGCCCTTCCAAACTGAGCGAAGCCACTTCACATCTGCAAAGGTGACTGCCGGATCAAATACGGTTGCGGCGATTTCAGATAATGGTTTATTGAAGTTACGGAAGGTAGCAAACTCAAGTGGGGCGGTTGTAAGCAGATTAGCCCACCACTTTGGCTTTAGTGCCATATCAAAAAAAGTTTTTAATCCAATCTTTGGTGGAACTGTTAAGCCGTTGCGGATATCGCGCCATTTAATTCCACCTACTGCTGTGTCCACAGTAAGGATTAAGCCCTCAAAGCCAGCATCTTTTGCGCCATAAATAAATTGAAGTGATTGACTGCGATCGCGCCATAAATAAAGTTGAAACCATCTGCGAACCCCTGGAACTTGATCTGCAATCTCCTGGGAAGAGGTAGTTCCCATAGTTGAAAGTGAGTAAATTAAATTATTTTCTTCACAAACTTTGGCCACCATTGGTTCACCTTCATAGTGCATCATCCTTGTGTAACCAGTGGGAGCAAAAATAATGGGTAGAGCACTATCTTGCCCAACAATTTTTGTTGTTAAATCTATTTTAGATACATCGCGTAAGACGCGGGCATTAAATTGCACATTTGAAAAAACTTCTGCAGTACGCTTGTATGAGAGCTCATCATTAGCCCCACCATCAACATAATCAAAAACAGCTTTTGGAACACGCTTACTGGCTAATATGCGAAGTTCAGCTAGATTAACCGCTTTTTTTAATTTGCGATCTTGAAGCGGAAATTTAGGAAGGGACCAGCCAAGAAGTGGTTTGATGTTTTTCCATCTTGGGAACTGTCTTTTCATCGCGTAAGTGTAAGCGAGGAAATCTCATTTGGCCCAATTCCGCAGCAACCACCAATGAACTCCGCCCCTAAATCAATCCACTCTTGAAAATGATTGACCAGTATTACTTTGATTAACTGCCCTGCAAGAGTATGCCACCCAATAGTCTATTGGACATGGGCAGCCAGCCAAGATCACTGAGTTTAAAGGCTGAGAAAGTAATTACCTGATTACCTGAGTTTTAAAATCTAAATGGGCTTTACTTATTTGATCTGGTGCGGTTTTAATTAACTCACCAGTCCAAAGAGATGTGGTTAATTTATTTCCATTTAGTTCAAGAGCTGTTGATAATCCGCCATCAATTTTCTTCACGTAGCGATCTTATACAAATGACTAGATATGGGATCTACAGATATGAAAGTAGATTGTTACTGCCTGTCGCAAGTAACGAGGTCAAGCCAGTAGAATTAGGGCCATGACAGATCTCACCTTAGCTTTGGCACTAGCTGATATTGCAGATCAAGTTTCGATTTCAAGGTACCGATCTAAGGATTTAATCATAGATTCCAAGCCGGATCTGACTCCAGTTTCTGATGCAGATAAAAAAATTGAGGAATTAATTAGGCAATACTTATCGAAGGCAGCTCCAGAGGATGGGGTGATCGGCGAAGAGTTTACGGACAAAGTTTCGACCAATTCCCGAGAGTGGATTCTGGATCCAATTGATGGCACAAAAAACTACATCCGAGGCGTTCCCGTTTGGGCAACATTGATAGCTCTTCGAGTAAATAACCGAATCACCTGCACAGTTGTTTCTGCTCCAGCGCTAAATCGAAGATGGCACGCATCAATCGGTGAGGGTGCTTATGTTACAGAAATTATTTTAGGTCAGGAGAAAACCCGTAGATTAAAGGTTAGTAGCGTAAAAAAAATTAGTGATGCCAGCTTTTCATTTGCCGAAGTTACAAAAAAAGATAATTGGGAACAGATTTATGAGAATTTTCTCAAGTTAAGTAATGATGTTTGGCGAAGCCGAGGGTTTGGAGATTTCTGGGGACACATGTTGGTAGCAGAGGGAGCGGTTGATTTTACAGTTGAACCAAATCTTGCGCTGTGGGATATGGCTGCCTTGTACTTAATCGTGACTGAGGCTGGTGGAACTTTTTCAAATCTATCTGGTAAGGATGGAGTCGATGGGCCTGGAGCCATCTCATCCAACACTTTGCTCCATAAAGAGATTCTCTCTTACTTTTCATAGTAAATTAGTGATGGTAAGGCAAATCGAATTTAAATATTATAGTTAGTTCATGGACCAGGTAATTCGCCGTCTAGATCTCCGAGGGCGCAACTTAAGTAAGTTTGAGTATCAAAACTTATTACCCCGTGGAGATTTTGATGTATCCAAGGCAGTCTCCGCAATTACGCCAATTTTGAATTTATTTCCAGGGGCGACTGAGGCAGATCTTTTAAGCTTAAGTGAAAAATTTGATGGTGTCAGACCAAAATCAATAAAGGTAGAAAAATCTGCCATTGAGCAAGCGCTTGTAAATTTAGACCCAAAAGTGAAGGATGCTTTGATCGAGAGCATTACTAGAGTTAAAAAAACCAGTCAAGATCAATTGCCAAAAAATGTTTTAACTACGCCTGCGGATGGAGCTTCAATCGAATTAACCTGGCGAGCGGTGGAGCGAGTTGGACTGTATGTACCAGGCGGCCTTGCAGCGTATCCAAGTTCTGTAATTATGAATGTTGTTCCGGCTCAAGTAGCAGGAGTAAAAAGTATTGCATTGGCCTCACCTCCTCAAAAAGAGTTTTCTGGATTACCACACCCGGTGATTTTGGCGGTTTGTGCTCTACTGGAAATAGATGAAGTTTTTGCAATAGGTGGCGCACAGGCGGTCGCTCTATTTGCTTATGGCATCGATGATCTAATTACACCAGTTGACATGGTGACTGGTCCAGGCAATATCTATGTTGCAGCAGCCAAACGAGCATTGCGCGGAAAAATTGGAATTGATTCAGAGGCTGGACCAACTGAAATCTTAATAATCGCAGATAACACCGCTTTGGCAAGTGAGGTAGCGGCTGATCTAATCAGTCAAGCAGAGCATGATGAGGCAGCAGCTGCAATTTTAGTGACTGATAGCCCACAATTAATTGATGAGGTTGAAGCCCAACTGATTGAACAAGTTAAATTAGCCAAACATAAAGAGCGCATCTCTATCGCATTGTCATCTATTCAATCTGCGTTGGTCTTAACCTCGAGTATTTCCCAATCTGTTGATGTGGCAAATGCTTACGCTGCCGAACATCTAGAAATTCAAAGTAAAGATGCAGAATCTGTTGCTAAAGGAATTATTAATGCTGGAGCCATTTTTCTTGGCAGATTTACACCTGTATCTTTAGGAGATTACTCCGCTGGATCAAATCATGTGCTTCCAACAGGCGGCTGCGCTTGCCACTCTAGTGGATTATCAGTGCAAACTTTTTTAAAGGCAGTCAACATAGTAAATTACTCAAAATCTGCTTTTAATGAGATTGCTCAGGATGTGATTACTCTAGCTAATGCTGAGAATCTTCCAGCACACGGTAGTGCCATCGCTATTCGGTTGGATAAATAAGTATGAGTAATTGGCCGAGTTGGCTACCTCTTAAAAGTGTTTTTACAGACAGTACTGTTTATGGCGCGCCCCAAATGGCAGATGTCATAAAACTAAATACAAATGAAAACCCTTTTTCACTTCCGGCGCAGGTTGTTAAGGAGATTACACAGGCGATAGAGGATTTATCAAGTAATTTAAATCGATACCCCGACGCAGATGCCATTGAGCTTAGAACTGCACTGGTTAATTATGTATTGCAATCGGGAACAGAGGCGTCAATTGATAATATCTGGGCGGCTAATGGCAGCAATGAAATTCTTCAGCAATTATTTCTTGCTTACGCAAGCGGTATTTGTTTAGGTTTTACACCCTCTTATTCAGTTCATCCAATCATTGCCAAAATAACTGGCGCAACATGGATATCAACACCATTAGATAAGAATTTTAAATTAGATGTAAATCAACTGTTATCGCTTGTTAATCAGCATAATCCATCCTTAATTTTTATTACCAGTCCAAACAATCCAACAGGTGGGGTAGTTGAGTATGAGAAAATTGAAGAGATTGCTGGCTCACTAGAGGGAAGGAAAACATTACTTGTAATTGATGAGGCTTATGCAGAGTTCTCACCTGAAAAATCTGCCATAAATTTGATTAACAAGTACCCACAGGTTGTAGTGGTTAGGACCATGAGTAAGGCCTTTGCCTTTGCCGGTGCTCGACTTGGCTACCTGATTGCGAATAAAAGTGTGGTTGCTGGCCTAAAAATAGTTCGTCTGCCATACCATTTAAGCGCTCTCACACAAGCCGCCGCTCTGGTAGCGCTAAAAAACACCAAACTCATGCAATCAGAGATAGCGGAGATTGTTGAGTCACGGAAATTTCTTAAAGCAGAGTTAGAAAAATTGGGGCTTCAAGTTATTGAAAGTGGAGCAAACTTTTTATTTTTCACAGGATTCAAGCAAAGTAGTGATCAGTTATGGCGGCTACTGCTAGATCAACAGATTTTGATTAGAGATGTGGGATATGAGGGGTACTTACGGGTAAGCATTGGCACCAGTGATGAAAATCAGAAGTTTTTGCAAAGTATCAAGTCAATTCTTGGTTAGAATAAACCCTGAAACCTTGGGGGAGTAATGAGAAAAGCAACGGTAAATCGTAAAACTAAAGAGTCTCAAGTAATGGTTAGCATCAACTTAGATGGCACTGGACAGATTGATATTTCAACTGGTGAACCATTTTTTGATCATATGCTAAGTCAATTAGGTAAACATGCCAGTTTTGATCTTGAGGTAAAAACTATTGGTGATATTGAAGTGGACTCCCACCACAGCGTTGAAGATACATCCCTCGCTCTTGGTCAGGCGTTTAAAGAGGCGTTGGGTGACAAAATTGGAATTCGCCGATTTGGTGATGCGATGGTGCCGCTTGATGAAGTTCTAGTACAAGCCGCAGTTGATCTATCCGGCCGACCATACTTGGTACACCACGAACCAGATATTGTTGAATTAATTGGAAGCTTTGACACCACACTTGGGAAACATATTTGGGAGTCATTTGTAGCAGAAGCAAGAATTGCCTTGCATGTCAGAGTTTTGGAAGGCCGTAATGCACATCATGTTTATGAGGCTCAATTTAAAGCGGTAGCTCGAGCTCTAAAAGAGGCGGTAACTTTAGATTCAAGAGTGGGTGGTATTCCCTCAACTAAAGGTTCTCTTTGATCGCAATTTTGGATTATGGATCCGGTAATTTACGTTCGGCAGAGAGGGCATTTGCAGCTGTAGGTGAGGCGGTCGTCGTAACCAACGATCCACAGCTTTGTGCAAGTGCTGATGGTTTAGTAATTCCTGGAGTAGGTGCATTTAAGGCATGCATGGATCAACTAATTGCAATCAAAGGCGATCAAATAATCAAAAATTACCTGGAGACGGGGAGAAAAATTCTAGGAATCTGTGTTGGCATGCAGATTCTTTTCACTAAAGGCTTTGAAAAACAGGAGAGTGATGGCCTGGCGGTACTCAATGGCGAGATCAGGCTATTAGATGCACAGATTCTGCCGCATATTGGTTGGAACTCCGTCAGTGCGGGAGCAGGGTCAAAATTATTCAAAGGTTTAGAAAATGAGAGATTTTACTTTGTGCACAGTTATGGTCTGCAATCGCCAGTTATTGATGGGATAAACACAACCTCCACCTACGATAATGAGTTTATCAGCGCAGTAGAGAGAGAAAACATAAGCGCAGTTCAATTTCATCCAGAAAAATCAGGTGATGCGGGATTGGCACTAATCAAGAATTGGGTGACCCAGAGGTGAAACGGTTAGAGATTTTGCCAGCCATTGATATTAAAGAGGGTAGCGCAATCAGGTTAGTAAAAGGTGATTTAGATAAAAAAAGTAGGTATGGAAATCCACTCGAAGTTGCAACTGAGTTTGTTGCCAATGGTGCGGCATGGATACATTTAGTCGATCTCGATGCAGCATTTGGGCATGGAAGTAATTTTGAGATAATCCTAGATTTGATTAAAAGTGTTGATATTAAAGTCGAGCTATCTGGTGGAGTTCGAGATGATGAGAGTTTAGATAGAGCGTTATCAACTGGGTGTAGCCGAGTTAATCTAGGAACTGCAGCACTAGAGCAACCAGAGTGGACTGAATCCATTTTAAAAAAGCATGGCGAGCGAATTGCAATCGGACTTGATGTTCGAGGTAGGACCTTATCTGCAAGAGGCTGGACTCAAGATGGTGGAGATTTATTTGAAAGTATCAGTCGGTTTGATCAGGCGGGGTGTGCCAGATATGTATTAACTGATATTGGTCGAGATGGCACTTTGAGTGGGCCAAATCTTGATTTACTTAAAGAGGTTCTTAGCTTCACTAAAACTCCAATCATTGCAAGTGGTGGTATTTCATCTTTAGCAGATATTCAGGCGCTTACTCACTTAACTGACCAGGGTGTGGAGGGCGTGATCATTGGCAAGGCGCTGTATGAAGGTGCCTTTACTTTGGCTGAAGTATTAGCTGTGGCTGGTGGTGAGTAATTAAATGAGTTTGGCAATTCGAATTATTCCCTGCCTAGATGTTGATAAAGGGCGAGTGGTAAAAGGTATTAATTTTATTAACCTAATAGATGCAGGCGATCCAGTTGAGTTAGCAATGAGGTATCAGCAAGAAGGCGCTGATGAGATAACCTTTTTAGATATCACAGCTTCATCAGAAAAGCGTGATACCACAATTTCAATTGTAGAAAAAACAGCAGAGACCGTCTTCATTCCTTTAACTGTAGGCGGCGGCATTCGAAGTGTGTCTGATGTTGATAGGTTACTAAGAGCGGGTGCAGATAAAGTTTCAATAAATACTGCAGCAATTGAAAATCCAGAGTTAATAAATCAAATAAGTGATCGATTTGGTAATCAAGTTCTAGTTATTTCAATAGATGCAAAAATTGATGGGAAAAATGAGAAATATTCAATTACAACTCATGGTGGTCGTAAAGATACTGGAATAGATATGCAGGAGTGGATTAGCCAAGTCGAAAAAAGAGGCGCTGGCGAAATACTTTTAAACTCAATCGGTGCCGATGGCAGCAAAGGCGGCTATGACACAAAGATGATCGAGATAGCCAGGCAGTACACATCACTTCCGATAATTGCCAGCGGTGGCGCCGGCAGTTTAGGTGACTTTCCGAAAGCGGTAGATGCAGGTGCAAATGCATTATTGGCAGCTTCAATCTTTCACTTTGGTGAGTTTAGAATCAATCAGGTAAAGCAACATTTGGCTGATTTGAAGTATCCAGTTCGGATATGAAATTTAAAGAGAGTGGGAGAATGTATCCATGATACCCAAATCAGTTTTAGATAGATTTAATAACGGTGAGCTAGTTGCTGCAATTGTTCAAGATATTGATAGTAAAGAGGTTTTAATGCTGGCCTGGGTGAATCAAGAGGCGTTAGAGAAAAGTATTTCAACGAAGTCAGCAACTTTTTGGAGCCGAAGCCGAAATAAACTTTGGGTAAAGGGGTCAGGATCAGGCAATACCCAGCAGATAATTAATATCTCACTCGATTGTGACAGTGATGCTTTGCTCTTTCAGGTTAAAGCTGCTGGTCCGGCTTGCCATACCGGAGCAATCACCTGTTTTGATCAGCAAATTAATTAGATAAGCTTTGATTTTTTTCTAGGGTAAACTTAAGTATGAAATCCTTTGACGCTCTCTGGGACCAGTTATCTCAGACCGCAATCTCTCGTCCAGATGGCTCAAAAACTGTGGCTGAGTTGGATCAGGGTGTGCATGAGATTGGCAAAAAAATTATTGAAGAAGCGGGTGAGGTTTGGTTAGCTGCGGAGCATGAGAGTAATGAGCAGTTAGCGACAGAGATATCACAATTGCTATATCACCTTCAGGTTTTAATGATTTCTAGAGGATTGTCAATTGAAGATATCTACCGGAAGTTATAAATGACATTAAAGATTGCTTTACCAAATAAAGGAAGCTTATCTGAAGCCGCTGCCCAGATTCTGCGCGAGGCAGGGTATCGGCAACGAAGTGAAGATCGAGACCTTTTCTTAATTGATACTGAAAATGATGTCGAGTTTTTTTATCTGCGACCAAAGGATATCGCAATCTATGTTGGCAATGGCGAGTTAAATTTAGGAATAACAGGGCGAGATCTGCTACTAGATAGCGGTGCTGTAGCAAAAGAGATTTTAGAGTTAGGGTTTGGTAAATCAACCTTTCGTTTTGCTGCACCAAATGGAAGTCGATTCACATTGAAGGATTTAAGTAATAAGCGTATTGCAACTGCATATCCAAATTTGTTGGGTAACTACTTACGTGAGAAGAATATTTCAGCAACTATTGTTGAGTTAGATGGTGCAGTTGAGAGCGCAATTGCTCTTGGTGTGGCCGAGGTAATAGCGGATGTAGTTTCTACTGGTGGCACTTTACGAGCGGCAAACCTTGAGAGTTTTGGTGATGAGATAATAAATTCACAAGCTGTACTGATTCAGGGAAATAGCAGGGTTGATCAAAGTGCCGTTGATACCTTGGTTAGAAGATTATCTGGCGTAGTAATCGCCAGACAATATGTACTAGTTGATTATGATATTTTGAAGAAAGATGTCGATCAGGCCTGTTCAATAACTCCGGGTATTGAATCACCAACTATCTCACCACTTCAAAATTCAGACTGGGTTGCAGTTAGGGCAATGGTTCCTCGTAAAGATGTGAATTCTGCTATGGATAGGTTATGGCAGTTGGGAGCAAAGGGTATTTTAGTTAGCAATATCAACTCTTGCAGACTGTAATTTTAAATAGTTTAAGAAAAGCTATCTTGCAGTTTCGAATACTTATCAACTTCCTTTAAGGGAAAAGTGGGGCGAGTAGGGCTCGAACCTACGACGACCGGATTATGAGTCCGGGGCTCTAACCAACTGAGCTATCGCCCCCAGTATTAGCAGGAGTGCATACCTTACACGCTCTTATTGCTGATTTTTTGATCAGAATATGCAGGATTTTCGTTTAACCTCCCGAGGGATCAAGTTTTTATATGGATAATCGCGGTATGAAATTACTTCGAATTTTAACCTTATCAATAGTTATTCCAACTCAAATTTTTATTTTTATGCCAGCCGTATCCGCTGCACCAATCTATGTATTTCCAATAAGTAATTGCGTCGCCACCTACGGCAAATATCATCACAGCTATCCAGCCACGGATATCAATACTAAAAAAGGCTGTGCATTTGTGGCCCCAACTGCAGGCGTAGTTGATGTGGTTTTAGCAAAGGATGAATGGAGTGGTAAAACAAATTTAGGAAAAGATCGTGGTGGCCTAGCTGTTGGAATAATTGGTGATGATGGCGTGCGGTATTACGGTTCTCATTTATCAAAAATTGAAGCTGGAATTGCAGTGGGAGTTCGTGTTGTTGCTGGCAGTAAATTAGGTGAAGTTGGCAGTACGGGATCTGCTCGTGGAACTAAACCGCATCTGCACTTTGGTCTTTCATGGCCAACTGATAACAGTGTTTGGTGGGTAAGGCGCGGAGTTGTTGCACCATGGAAATTTTTAGAGGCTTGGAAGGCTGGCAAGGATTTATCTCCTGCAAAAGCTGTCAATGCGGCAAAGCTTAAATTGGGTGAATTACCACCTGAACCAAAAAATGAGGTTAGGAAATAAAGTAAGGCCCACTATTTCTAGTAGGCCTTAAATAATTCGAGTTAGAAACTCGAGTTAATGGTTATTTAAGCAGGATTTACAGCGTCAGCCTGAGGACCCTTAGGACCTTGGACTACTT
>JBILCN010000020.1:0-25791 GCA_044353095.1 Candidatus Nanopelagicus sp. | reverse complement strand
AAATTCTGGCTAGCGAGCGCTCCTTGCCGAGTAATTGCATCGACTCAAATAATGGTGGCGAGATATGTGATCCGGTAAGTGCGATACGTAGCGCGCTAAAGGCAATGCGGGGCTTGAGCCCTAACTCCTCAATTAATGCCTTACGTAGCACCTCTTCAATGCTGGCATGATCCCAATTTGCTAATGAACTGGTCTTAGCAAGGGCTACCTTAAGCACCTCTTGGGCACCAGATTCCAATAACTTTGGTTTTTCCTCTGCATCGACGGTGAATTCTTTTACAAATAAAAATTTAAGCATTGCTGGAATTTCACTCAGTGTGACGATTCGCTCCTGAATGATTGGTAGTGCTGCTTTAACTAATTCAATCTCCTCAGTTGAGCCAGTAATTACCTTTGCCTGAGTCAAAAATGGCAACGCCCATTGTAAAAATTCAGGCTGGGATAAGGCTCGAATCTTGTCGCCATTGATCGCCTCTAGTTTCTTCATATCAAATCTTGCTGGACTGCTGTTTACTCGTTCGACAGTAAATAACTCAACCAACTCTTTCATCGTGATGTTTTCTTTATCATCACCGGGCGACCAACCAAGCAATGCTAAATAGTTACAGATCGCCTCTGGCAAAAAGCCATGTTCACGATACCAAGCGATTGATACCTCACCATTTCGCTTTGATAACTTTGCATTATCTTGACCCATCACAAATGGTAGGTGAGCAAAAATTGGATAATTACTTTCAGGCACACCCATAGCCTGATAAACCCGAATCTGTCTTGGCGTTGATGAAAGTAAATCCTCACCACGCAATACATGAGTAATCTTCATCAAAACATCATCGACTGCAACCGCCAATGTATATAGCGGTGATCCATCGGCTCGGACTAATACAAAATCTGGAACATATAAATGCTCAAATTTAACTTCACCACGAATAGCATCTGTAAATACCGTTTCACCCTGTGGCATTCTCATTCGAATGACCGGCTTTCGACCAGCAGATTTGTAATTATCAATTTGGGTATTTGAAAGATCTCGGCACTTGCCATCGTAACCAGGTGCTTGATTATTTTTCATCTGCAACTGCCTGCGCTCTTCTAGCTCTTCGCCACTGCAGTAGCAATGGTAGGCATCACCATTATCTAAAAACTTTTGTGCCCACTCGGCGTAAATATCTAACCGTTGAGATTGTAAGTAAGGTCCATATTGACCGCCTACCTCTGGGCCTTCATCCCAATTCAAACCCAACCACTTTAAAGTATCGATAGCGGCCTGAATATACTCATCGGTTACGCGCTCTCGATCAGTATCTTCAATTCTAAATATTAATTTTCCATTTGTATGGCGGGCATATGCCCAATCAAATAAAGCGGTTCGAATGTTTCCAACATGAAGATCACCAGTTGGTGATGGTGCAAATCGAACTCGGACTTGAGATTTATCAACCACGAGAAGAAACCTTATTGGTTAAAGTGCCAAGTCCATCTATCGCCACAGTAATTGTTGATCCCGCTGGCATAGGTGCGATTCCAGCAGGCGTACCTGTCAGAATTACATCACCAGGTAGCAAGGTCATTACATTTGTAACAAACTCGATGATTTGTGGAATTTTAAAGATCATTAAATCTAAAGTGGCAGATTGTTTGACCTCACCATTTAAAGTTGCGGTAATTTTTTGTGTGCCAGGAATGAACTCTGTTTCAATCCATGGACCTAACGGACAAAAAGTGTCAAAGCCCTTTGCGCGACTCCATTGACCATCTTTTTTCTGTAGATCTCGTGCAGTCACATCATTAGCTAGGGTGTAACCAAAAATTACATCATCAGCCTTAGCCGCTGGCACCTCTTTACAAATCCTGCCAATGACAATTGCAAGCTCTGCCTCAAAATCAACTCGTTCACTCATTCTTGGCCATTGAATAATCTCGTTAGGTCCAATTACTGCGGTGTTGGGTTTAATGAAAATAATTGGTTCATCCGGTACTGCAGAATCCATCTCTGCCGCATGGTCAGCGTAATTTTTGCCGATGCAAACAACCTTGCTTCGTGGAATTACTGGAGCCAGCAAACGCACATCGGCAAGTTTTACAGTTTTATCAATTGGAATAATTCCAGCATAAATTGGATCACCCTTTAAAATTAAAATGGAATCTGACTCATTTAGTAAGCCAAATAACGGGTCACTTCCCAACCCAAGATCAGCAGGAGCAGAAAATCTAACTATGCGCATGCGGTAATTCTATAAGTGATCAATCACTTCACTTGCCTCTGTTACTCGCTCTGCTAAAACTGTGATGATTCGATGTCTTCTGCCAGCAGGTCTTTCAGCGGTTAACTTCCAGCCTGGAACGGTGATGGTGCTTCCTGGAATTGGCACTCGACCAAGTTGCTTGGCTAATAAACCACCAATTGTGTCAACATCTGCAACCTCATCCGATGAGAACTCAGATTTAAATTGTTGCGCAAAATCTTCAACATGTAACCTGGTTGAGATTCGAGCACGATCCTCAGAGAGCCACTCAATCTCTTCAGTTTCATCATCATCATATTCATCTGCAATCTCACCGACGATCTCCTCCAAAATATCCTCGATCGTTATTAATCCAGCTGTACCGCCGTACTCATCGACAACAATTGCCATATGGATTTGATCAGATTGCATCTCTTTCAATAAATCAGCAGCCGTCTTTGTCTCTGGCACAAAGGTCGCTTTACGAAGATGCTCTTCTACATTCTCATTTTGCTCTGCCTCATGATGCTCATGAACTCGCTTGGCTAAATCTTTCACGTAGGCAATTCCAATTACATTATCTAAGTTTTCAGAGATCACAGGAATTCTGGTAAATCCAGATCGCAGCGCAAGTGATAAACCTTGGCGCAATGTTTTTCCAGATTCAATCCAAACCATCTCAGTACGAGGCACCATTAGCTCGCGCACCAAAGTTTCACCAAGATCAAAGACAGAGTGAATCATCTCTCGCTCAGACTCTTCTACAAATCCACTCTCACTTGCTTGATCAACTAAATCTCTAAACTCTGCCTCACTTGCAAATGGCCCTGATTTAAATCCTCGGCCTGGAGTTAAGGCATTTCCAATTGCAATTAAAAGATTAGTTAAGGGGCCAAGTAATTTAGCCAGCAAATCAGCGGTGATTACCGCCGGTCTTGCCCACTTAATTGCATGTTGTTTACCCAAGGTTCGTGGGCCAACTCCTACGACAACATATGAAATCGCCAGCATGATTAGAACAACAGATGCCAACACAAAGAAATTAGTGTCATCGCCAGTTATTGCATAATCTGCCACCAGAACGGTTGCTGTTAATTCGCAACCCTTTCTTACCAATAGCAGAACATTTAGGTAACGAGAAGGATTATCAATTAACTTCTGAAAAGGCTTTGCATACTTTGGTTTGCTTTCAACAATCTCTTCAATCAAACGTCGAGATAAGGAGGTTAATGCAGACTCGCTACCGGCTAAGAAACCAGCGAATAACAGCAGGCTGATAATCAGAAATAGATTTAAGATCGTCATCGAGTTGCTCTCCATTTTTCTAGTAGATCATCTTGTAATTTAAACATCGCTTCTTCCTCTTTTGCCTGTGCATGATCAAAGCCGAGTAGATGAAGTACTCCATGGACGGTCAATAGTTCTAGCTCCTTAGTCAAACTTTGCTTCTCATTGCGTTCTGCAAATGCCGGACATAAAACAATATCGCCCACAATTCCTGGACCATTGGATTTTGAGTTTGGTTTTACCTCATCCATGGGAAACGAAAGCACATCGGTTGGACCCGGTAGATCCATCCATTTAATATGTAACTCGGTAATCTCTGGTTCAGTCACTAAGCGAATGTTCAACTCACAATCGGGATGAACCTGCATATTCGAAAGCGCAAAATCTGCCACCGAAACTAAGCCTGATTCATCACATTTGTAATCAGAAATATTTTCTAATTCAATTTTTATTACAGATCACCGCTTCTCACTGCGAATTGGAAAGGTTGCCTTTGAAAGATTCTCATCCCAGGCACCGTAAGCGGTAACTATGTCGCCAACTAATCTATTTCTAACTACATCCTCGGCGGTTAGATGCATAAAGGAGATGTCTGGGATATCTACCAGAATATCTTGAACAACTTTTAATCCAGATTTTGCATGATTTGGCAGATCTACCTGGGTTGTGTCACCAGTAATAATCATCTTTGAACCAAAGCCTAATCGAGTTAAAAACATCTTCATTTGCTCTGGCGTTGTATTTTGTGCTTCATCTAAAATTATAAACGCATCATTTAAGGTACGACCTCGCATGTAAGCAAGTGGTGCTACTTCAATTACACCGGTGCTCATTAACCTTGGAATTGCATCTTGATCAATCATGTCATGAAGAGCATCAAATAATGGTCGTAAATATGGATCAATTTTCTCATTAAGTGATCCAGGCAAGAAGCCTAGATGCTCGCCAGCTTCAACTGCAGGCCTTGTTAATATTATTCGATTAACCTGTTTTGCTTGTAGGGCTTGAATTGCTTTTGCCATTGCTAAATATGTTTTTCCTGAACCAGCAGGACCAATTCCAAAGGTGATGGTATTTGAATCAATTGCATCTACATACTTTTTTTGATTAACTGTTTTAGGTCTAATTGTTTTTCCACGATTACTTAAAATATTTAAGGTAAGCACCTCTGCTGGATGCTGTGTTGGATCCTGCTTAATCATTGAAACTGAGCGGATGACCATATCTTCATTTAGATTTTGGCCGCCGCGCAAAATTGCAATTAACTCTTCTACTAGATCAGAAAACTGTGTAACCTGATCATTATCACCTTTAACATAAATCTCATTACCTCGAATAGTGATGGCTAGTTCTGGAAAACGGTTCTCTAAAATTCGAAAGTAAGAATCATTTGGGCCAACTAATGCCACCATGGAAAAGGCGGCTGGTAATTTAATAACTCTGGGGTCCATTGCGGATAATTGTATATTTATCCAGGTGGCCAGGCGAAAGCGCGCCCACCTAAGAGATGTAAATGAGCGTGAAATACCGACTGTCCAGCGCCAGCTCCGGTATTAATGTTGCTTCGATAACTTTCTAACCCAAGCTCTTTCGCAAGCTGATCGGCGAAGGCAATTAAATCTCCAACCAATTTTGGATCAGCAACTGCTGCTTGCGCCATGGTGGTGAAGTGCTGATTTGGAATAACCAAGATATGTGTTGGGGCCTGTGGAGTAATGTCATGAAATGCGGTTACCCGATCAATTTTAGCCACAATTGATGCCGGGATTTGTCCAGCAACTATTTTACAAAATAAGCAATCAAGATCGCCCATCTCTACCACCGACCAATCAATGTTTGAATTCCTGACAGGGCTGCAAAACCAGCATGTGCTGATCGCAATACATTCTCACCCATTCGAACTACGACAGCCTTTGCTGAAGTTAGCTGGGCAATCTCTTCCTCTGAAATACCACCCTCGGGGCCGATGATAATAAAAATTCGCTTTGTATTCTCGATAAAATTAAATTGTGAGATATTTGATTGCGCACTTTCATGCAAAACAATTATCTGATCCTCTACTTGAAACAACTTCACTAGCTGATTTGTTGTGACTGCATCACTTAATACTGGCAACTTCACTCGCCGTGCCTGTTTGGCCGACTCTTTTATAGTCGTCAACCACTTATCTGTTGAATCACTCTTCCATTTACTGATGCAGCGCTGGGCTTGCCAAGGAATGATCTGATCAGCACCGGCAACAGTTAACAACTCGAGCATCTCTTTAGTGCGATCAGATTTTGTAACTGCTTGAACCAGAATCAGCTCTGGTTTTAGGTGCTCGGCATTGCCACGCTCTGACACATTTATTTTTAAACTTTTTTTGCCTACCTCAGTGATAGCCCCACTGACCCAATTGCCCAACTTATCTGCAATTTTGATTTGTTCTCCGATTTGCAGTCGCATTACTTTGACTGCATGATGTCCTTCATCGCCACTTAACTCCTGCGTACTGCCAGAGCTAATTTGGTCAATGAAAAAAAGTGAGAGCATCAGCGGAATGCATTTCGCACGCGGCCAAAGAAACCTTCATCCTTGTGAGTATGCACAGTCACCTTGTCTGGTGAGTCCCCGCGTAACTGAGCAAACTTCTTTAATAACTCAGATTGCTCTTTATTTATCTTATTTGGTGTTTGCACCTCAATATGAGCGATTAAATCACCACGGCCAGATCCACGAAGTTTTGTAACACCTAAACCTTTTAAGGTCACGGTTTCACCGCTATTTGTTCCCTCTTTAATTTCAAGAGTTTGTTCACCATCTAATGTTGGAATTTTAACTTTTGTTCCAGTTGCAGCAGATGTAAATGGAATGGCGATCGAGATATGTAAATTACTTTGCTCTCTTACCAAAAACTCATGAGTCATCTCAACGATTTCAACATAGAGATCTCCGGCAGGACCACCGCCTGGACCAACCTCTCCTTGACCAGATAATTGAATCCGATTTCCGGTTTCAACTCCTGCTGGGATTTTTACTGGAATACTCTTTCGTGACCTAACTCGACCATCACCGGCACACTCACTGCATGGATCGGTAATTACAGATCCAAAACCACCACAGTTATTACATGGCCGAGATGTCATAACCTGGCCAAGAATTGAACGTGCAACTTGTTGTGTTTCACCGCGGCCCTTACAGATGGCGCAAGTACTTGGCTTGCTATTATTCGCACATCCTGTGCCATTACATTTAGTACAAGCTACTGCGGTTTCAATATTTAAGTCACGATCACAACCAAAGGTTGCCTCCATTAAATCAACTTCAACTCTAATTAATGCATCTTGGCCAGCTCTGGTTCTAGGCCTTGGTCCACGTTGTCCACCGCCACCAAAAAATGCATCCATGATGTCGCCAAAACCAAAGTTGGCATTGCCAAATCCACCACCGAAACCACTGCCACCAATATCGTAATTTTGTCTCTTGTCAGGATCGCTAAGCACTTCATAAGCCGCAGTGATCTCTTTGAACTTATCCGCCATCGCCGGATCTGGATTTACATCTGGATGTAATGTGCGTGCTAAATGTCGATAGGCCTTTTTAATCTCATCAAAGCTAGCATCGCGATCTACACCTAATAATTGATAAAGATCAGCCATTACTTATTCTCCACTAAAAATCTGCCAACATAATTGGCAACTGCATTTACTGCGCTCATTGAAGCGATGTAATCCATTCGAGTTGGTCCAATGATTCCCATCGCACCAAGATCTCCGTATCCAACACTTACTAAACTTGTTGAACGTAAAGATTTCTCATTTTGTTCCTCACCGATTAATACTTTTACTGAAGTATCTGAGTCAGATAGAAGTCGCAGCAATACAACCTGCTCCTCTAGTGCTTCTAAAATCGGGTGCATGCTTTTGTTTAAATCTTGATTTGCTCTGGCTAAGTTAGAGGTACCTGCCAACACAACTCTCTCCTCTGGATGTTCAACCGCCATCTCAATTAAGGTTGCCATAATCGTTACATAATTTGCCCGATCATTTCCTCTTGAGTTAGCAGCTATGCCTTCAATTTTGCTAGCCACATTTGCTAAGGCTTGATTTGCCACCAATGAGTTAAGTTTCTTGTGAAGGTCTGAGAGTGCGGATTCACTGATATCAAATGGTAACTCGATCATTCGCTGCTCTACTCGCCCAGCATCAGTAATTAAAACCATCATTACTCTAGTTGGTGAAAGCAATACTAATTCGATGTGTCTGACTTTGGCTCGAGTCATAGCAGGGTACTGAACTACGGCAACCTGTTTAGTTACTTGGGCAAGCAGCCTTACGGTCCGTGAAATCACATCATCTAAATCAGTTGCACCATCTAAAAAGGTTTCAATTGCTTTACGTTCTGCGCCTGATAATGGTTTAACCGTTGCTAATTTATCAACGAAAACTCGATACCCCTTATTGGTAGGAATTCGGCCAGCACTTGTATGCGGTTGTGAGATTAAGCCAGCCTCTTCAAGTACTGCCATCTCATTGCGAATAGTTGCCGGTGATACACCAAGGCCATGTTTGGCAGCTAAAGTTTTAGAACCTACCGGCTCTTCAGTTGCGACGTAATCCTCAACAATCGCACGCAAAATTGCTAATTGCCTATGTTGCATACTTACTTGATTACCATCAATACAGTTGTTAAAAAGAATAGAAGGAATGCTGGGAATGCGGTTTTAAGTTTGTCGGCTCGAAAGTGGGCATAAATTGCAACACCCATAGCTATCCATAAAGTTCCAGCGGCATACCAACCAATTGAATCTTCCGGATTTCTTAAGCCCCAAATTAAACCAATCGCTGCTACAGCTTCAACTACTCCGATTAATCTTGCAAAAAAATCTTTGATACCTAAATCTCGAGTTCCTGATAATCCCGCATTGCTGCCAGAAATTTTGCTTAAGCCTGCAATCAAGAAAATCATAGCCAAAGCACCAGAGATAATGTTGTAACTCATAAGCCGAGGTTACTACAGAAGTATTTCACGCACGATTCGGTCTGCAATTAAACGGCCATTCAAACTCAAACTCACACTTCCTGCGCTCCAATTATTAAGATCTAAAGCGCCACTTTCTACATATGGCTGAAGGATCTTAAGTTGCTCATTTGAAAGTGATTCTTTACTTACACCACTTGGTAACCTGATTGAGAGCATTAATCGCTCACTCTCTATCTGGATTGGTTCTAAAATCTCTTGATCTAATACTGGAGATTCATTATTTGTAATCTTTGTTTTGTAGAGATTTGGATGCTTAACATTCCACCAACGTTTTCCATCTATGTGTGAGTGTGCACCTGGGCCAACTCCCCACCAATTCTGATTTAACCAGTATGCAGTGTTATGTTTACTTTCACCACTTGCCTTACTCCAATTACTTAACTCATACCAAGTAAATCCAGCTTTTGAAAAAGCCTGATCCGCCATTAAATACTTTTCAGCGGTTAAATCATCATCAACATTTCCAATTTCACCACGCTTAATCGCATTAGCTAGCTTGGTGCCTTCTTCAACAATTAAGGCGTATGCACTGATGTGATTGATTGGCAGAGCCAGCGCGGCATCAATACTTATTTGCCAATCTGATAAGGATTCACCAGGTGCGCCGTAAATTAAATCAACTGAGATATCTTTAAAGCCAACCTCTCTCGCCCACTGCGCAACCTGTGGCAAGTTTTGTGGATTATGAGTGCGATCTAAAGTTTTTAAAACGTGATCCACTGCAGATTGCATACCAACAGATATCCGATTTATCCCAGCATCTTTAAAGGCGGCTAGCTTCTGCTTATCTACAGTGTCGGGGTTGGTTTCTAATGTGATTTCGCAATCATCACTTAACTTAAAGGAATTCTTAATTTTTGTAATCACACGAGCAATATCAGATGCCTCCATTAATGAAGGAGTTCCACCACCGAAGAAGATCGTTGGCACAGTCGCTTGACCAACCGACAGCCTGGCCTGCTCAATCTCTTGAATAACTAAATCAATATATGAGTTAGAGATTTGGGAAAGGCCATCTGAAATTTGTAGCTCTGCAGGAGTATAAGTATTGAAGTCACAGTAACCACAACGTTTTACGCAGTATGGAATATGAACGTAAAATGAAAGATTCACTGATCTACTTTTCTTTAGCCTTATCTGAGTCAGTTGTTAAAGCAGCAATGAACGCCTCCTGAGGCACCTCAACTCGCCCAACCATCTTCATTCGCTTCTTACCCTCTTTTTGCTTCTCAAGTAATTTACGTTTACGCGTGATATCTCCGCCATAACACTTAGCCAAAACATCTTTACGAATCGCTCTGATATTTTCACGAGCAATTATCTTGGCACCGATTGCAGCTTGAATTGGCACTTCAAACTGTTGTCTTGGAATCAATTCGCGTAGTTTCTCCGTCATCATTACACCGTATGCATACGCTTTATCACGGTGAACAATCTGGCTAAATGCATCTACCTTCTCACCCTGCAGCAAGATATCTACCTTTACTAAATCAGCTTCTTCTTCCCCGGTTGGTTCATAATCAAGGGATGCATAACCGCGAGTTCTTGATTTCAAATTATCAAAGAAATCAAAGACGATTTCAGCAAGTGGCAAGGTATAGCGAATCTCAACACGATCCTCAGATAGGTAATCCATACCTTTTAATATTCCGCGCCGCTGTTGGCAGAGCTCCATGATGCTGCCGATAAATTCAACGGGAGATAAAATTGTTGCTTTAACTACAGGCTCTAGTACCTCTGCAATTTTGCCATCTGGATATTCGGATGGATTTGTTACTAATAACTTTTCACCATTATCTAAACTGACGTTGTAAACCACGCTCGGCGCAGTAGAAATTAATGTTAAGCCCGCTTCGCGCTCTAGTCGCTCGCGCACGATCTCCATATGTAAGAGACCAAGGAAACCGCAACGGAAACCGAAGCCAAGGGCTGTTGAAGACTCTGGTTCAAAGACTAAAGCAGCATCATTTAACTGTAATTTATCTAGTGCTTCACGAAGCATTGGATATTCGGCGCCATCAATTGGAAACAAACCAGAGAAAACCATTGGCTTAGGATCTTTATAACCTGCTAATGGATTTGTAGTTGGATTGTTGTAGGTAGTAACCGTGTCACCAACTCTTGATTGGCGAACATCCTTCACTCCGGTAATCAAATAACCAACCTCACCAACGCCCAATCCCTTACTTGCAATTGGCTCAGGTGAGATAACTCCGACCTCTAACATCTCATGTCGAACACCAGTAGAAAACATTTGAATTTGATCTCTTGGAGATAGGTGTCCATCGACTACTCGAACATATGTAACTACACCGCGATATAGATCATAAACAGAGTCAAAAATTAATGCCCTAGTTGGGGCTTTCGCATCACCAGTTGGTGGCGGAATTAACTTAACAATTTGATCTAGAAGTTCTACTACGCCATCGCCAGTTTTACCGGATACGCGAAGACAATCCTCCGGCTGGCAACCAATTAATTTTGCTAGTTCAATCGCAAATTTTTCTGGCTGAGCCGCTGGCAGATCAATCTTGTTCAAAACTGGAATGATGGTCAGATTGTTCTCCATCGCTAAATACAGGTTAGCTAAAGTTTGCGCCTCAATTCCTTGAGCACAATCCACCAGCAAAATTGCTCCTTCACATGCCGCGAGTGAGCGCGATACCTCGTAAGTAAAATCTACGTGGCCAGGTGTGTCGATCATATTTAATATGTAATCTTGATTATCAATTCCAGATTTCCAAGGCAGTCGTACCGCTTGGCTCTTAATTGTGATGCCGCGTTCGCGTTCAATATCCATGCGATCTAGATACTGTGCTCGCATATTTCTATCTTCTACAACACCAGTAATTCCAAGCATGCGATCTGCCAAAGTAGATTTACCGTGATCAATATGAGCAATAATGCAAAAATTACGAATCTGATTTGGGTTTGTGGATGCAGGTTGTGGCGCTTTTGCTGAATCAATTGCAGGCATCGCTACTTTGCCCTTACGCCGTTAAATTTACTGGCGAATTAACGTGCGCCAGCTTTGTTAGCTAATTTAGCTAACGCTGACTTTTTGTTTGCTGCTTGATTTGCATGGATTACGCCCTTTGAAACAGCCATATCCAATGATCGGTTTGCATCGCGAAGTTCAGCGGTGATCTTGCTCTTATCGCCAGCAGTAATTGCATCGCGGAAACGACGGATCGCTGTCTTAAGTGCTGAGCGGTACGCCTTGTTGCGATCCTGCGCCTTATTGTTGGTGCGGATGCGCTTGATCTGCGACTTAATATTTGCCACGAATAGATTTCCTTTTCACTTGAAATTTAATTAGGTATTTTTTTCAGAAGGCGCATCGTATCAGCGCACTTGATTAGGCTCAAACTGAGCGTAGTTACTTACTTCCACGAGCGGTACTGATGGTGATTATTGCTCGCTCAAGTGCATATGCCGGATCTGCCGCCGCCCCTTTGATATCAGCATCGGCTTGCGCCAAGGTGATTACTGATCGGGCCAAGGCATTCTCACTCCAACCACTTAACTGGCGACGAGCTTTATCAATCTGCCATGGTGGTAGACCAAGTTGAGAGGCGAGATCATAAGATTTCAATCCGCGAGAGGCGCCAGAAACTTTAGCCATTGTTCGAATAGATGCCGCAATTGCGCTAACTATTAAAACTGGATCGGTTCCGGTATTTATTGCATTTCGTAGTGAGATTAGAGCAAGAGCAGTTTTTCCATCCAAAACCGCATCTGCAACATCATAACCAGTAGTTTCTATTCGCCCTCTTTGATAGGCAGCCACATCATCTTCATCAATTAACTTGCCATCCTGAACATCACTAGCAAGTTGAGAACAAGCGCCCCCTAGCTCACGGAGATCACTGCCTAATGAATCAATTAAGGCTTGCACTGCCTCGGTTGAAATCTTTCTGCCTAAATTTTTAAACTCACCGCGAACAAATTCAGCCTTATCGCTATCTTTTTTTATTGCCTCTGCTGAAATGACTTCAGCGCCAGCTTTTTTTACCTTATCAACTAAAGCCTTGCCTTTGACTCCACCCTTATGCCATAAAACTAAATTTAAACTTTCATCTGGATCAGATAAATACTCGATGATTTCATCACTGCAATCAGCGACTAAATCTTGAATCTCTTTAATAACAACAATTCGAGCATCCCCAAATAATGATGGAGCAAGTGAATCTGTAATTGTGCCGACCTCTATCTCATCAGCGATGAGTGTGGTTATTGTGGCTGCCGGATTTGTGGCAAGAATTTTTGAGATTGCACGATCAGCTAACAGACCTTCCGCGCCTTGAATTAAAACTAACCCCACCGAATTCGCCACCAATCTTTATTGGACTTAAATTACGAAATTCACAAGCTTTGGTGGGACCACAATAGCTTTCTTAACTTCAACGCCAGCTAAGGCTGCTGCCACCTTTTCATTAGCGCGAGCGGCTATCTCAAGATTCTCCTTTGAAATACTTGGTGATACATTAAGACGATCAATAATTTTGCCATTGATCTGTAGAACCACCTCGACCGCATCATCTTCAAGAAGTGCTGGATCAACTACTGGCCAACCAGCATTTGCAATCGCCGGTTTATGTCCTAGCTTTTCCCACATCTCCTCCGCTGTGTATGGCGCAACTAATGAGAGCGCGACTGCAATTACCTCTGCCGCCTCGCGAACTGCTGGATCTGCCCCGCCACATCCAGAATCAATCGCTTTTCTAGTTGCATTGACTAACTCCATGATTCGAGCGATACAAACATTAAATCTAAATGACTCAACAGCGATTGAAATATCATTTAATGATTTGTGCGTAACTTTACGTAGTGCTACATCACCATCTTTGAAATTAACCCCAGGCTTGCTGCTGATATCACCAGCAATTCGCCAAGCACGATTTAAAAACTTTAATGACCCTGCAGGTGAAACATCTGACCAATCAATGTCATCCTCAGGGGGTCCAGCAAAAACCAGCGCTACCCGAATCGCATCCACGCCATGTGTGTTTAACTCATCTGATAATTTCACTAAGTTGCCACGGCTCTTGCTCATGGCTGAGCCATCCATTAAAACCATTCCTTGATTTAATAATCTAGTAAATGGCTCAGTGAAGTTTAAATAGCCAAGATCATGCAATACCTTGGTGAAAAAGCGTGAGTACAAAAGGTGCAAGATTGCATGTGTCACACCACCAACATATTGATCAACCGGCAACCAGGTTTCAACCGCTTTTTTATCAAAAGCCACATCATCTCTATTCGCTGATGTGTATCGCAGGTAGTACCAGGAGGAGTCAAAGAAGGTATCCATTGTGTCTGCATCACGTTTTGCTGGTGCATTACATTTTGGACAAGAAACATTTACCCAATCACTTGCTGCTCCTAGTGGAGATGAACCTTTAGGTTTTAAATCTAAGCCAGCAGCACTTGGTAATTCCACTGGCAGTTGATTCTCTGGAACTGGCACCTCACCACACTTTTCGCAGTGAATAATTGGAATTGGTGTTCCCCAAAAACGTTGGCGAGAGATTAACCAATCTCGCAAGCGATAATTGCGTGCAGCTTTGCCTAATTTTTTAGCAGCAAGCTCTTGGGTAATTTTAATTACTGCATCATCTTTGCTTAAGCCGGTGATTGATCCTGAGTTAATTACCTTGCCATCACCGGAGGTTGCAATTCCTGATGTTGCTGGATCCTCCTCACCAGTTTCAATTACTACACGTACTGGTAATTTCATAGCACGTGCAAAATCTAAATCTCGTTGATCATGTGCAGGAACCGCCATGATTGCACCAGTTCCATAATCGGCTAGTACATAATCAGAGGCCCAAATTGGAATTCGTTCATCATTTACTGGATTAATTGCATAGCGATTTAAAAATACGCCACTCTTTGGGCGATCAGTAGCCAATCGATCAATATCTGAAGCAGCCTTTACCGAGTCTAAGTATTTTTTAAACTCGTTCTCGATTGCAGAGCCAGCCGCCAACTCTGCTGCAAGTGCGCTGTCAGCAGCCACAACCATAAAGGTTGCACCGTACAAAGTGTCAGGGCGAGTTGTGTAAACAGTAATTGGTGCATCGCGGCCTTCAACCTTAAATTCCACTTCAGCACCGGTTGATCTACCAATCCAATTTCGCTGCATAGTTAAAACTTTGTCTGGCCATTTGCCTTCTAATTGATCCATATCATCAAGCAAACGATCAGCGTAATCAGTGATCTTTAAATACCATTGATTTAATTTCTTCTTTGTTACTGCGCTATCGCACCTCTCGCAAAGACCTGCAACTACCTGCTCATTTGCTAAAACTGTCTGGCAATCTGGGCACCAATTAACCGCAGAGTCTTTTCGATAAGCCAATCCCTTTTTGTACATCTGTAAAAACAACCATTGATTCCATTTGTAATACTCGGGATCACAGGTGTGAAGAGTTCGATCCCAATCAAATGAGCAGGCATATCTTCGCATTGAAGCTTTTTGAACTGCAATATTTTCATAGGTCCACTCGCGCGGATCTGCATCTCGTTTGATCGCTGCATTCTCCGCCGGTAATCCAAATGCATCCCAACCAATTGGGTGCATAACATTGAAACCTTTTTGTACCCAGTACCTTGCAATTACATCACCTAGTGCATAAGCCTCTGCATGTCCCATATGAAGATCACCTGATGGGTACGGAAACATATCCAATACATACTTCTTTGGCCGAGCATCATCATCGCTGCCAGATTTAAATGGCTGTAACTTGTCCCAAACTGGAAGCCACTTATCCTGCACCGCTTTAAAATCATAAGCCTCATGCATTTTTTGGCCACACAATTCCAGTTAACTCTTCACTTACTTCCCAAAGATTTCTAGCCAATGTTTGATCGTATGCCAATGCTCGGGCGCGAGTTAATTTTGGATAACCGCGCATTTCCATAAGGCCATTTGGTCCAATAAATGAGCCACCCATTAAATCTGGAAAGACTGATGCACATAATGTTGGCAACGCACCTCGGGCAGCGCTCTGGGCAAAAATACTATTCATGCCACCAATAACCTGTGCTTCTAACTTATTGCCCTTCATCGCCGGGGCAACACCTTGCAGATTTGTATTTGAGTAACCTGGGTGAACTGCAATTGGCTTAAATGACCAATTATTTTGAATCCGCAATCTCTCAAGTTCGGCAACAAATAATAGATTGGCTAATTTACTTGCGCTGTATGCCGCCCAAGGTTGGTACTTACCAATTCCAAGACAAATATCCCTAATTGCAGTTTGTGAGTTATCGCCAAAACTTCCCATCCGATGAACAAAGCTTGAGACGGTAACGATTCGCTCTCGAACTTGTTGATGAAGCAGTCCAGCAAAGGCAAAATGCCCTAAGTGATTTGTTCCCATTTGTAATTCAAAATTATCTTTAGTTTTTGCAAATGGTGTTGCCATTACGCCGGCATTTAGGATCAAAACATCAAGATCACCACTTACTGATTGCGCTGCTTTCTTAACGGACGCCAAATCTGTTAAATCAAGTTCTAACACCTCAACTAAACCAGGCCCAATTTGCTTCTTTGCCGCTTCACCCTTTGCGGCGGTTCGCGCTGTGATAATTACTTTTGCGTTTCGTCTCGCTAATTCAGTGGCCGCTGCTAATCCGATACCGCTAGTTGCACCAGTGATTAAAAATCTTTTGCCGGAGAGATCAGGCAGATTGGCAGCACTCCAGCGATCTGGAATTGTTACCGTATCCACTTTGCACTCCCCTGTATTGATTCATTTATTTTTACGTGGAGCTGAGGGGAGTCGAACCCCTGACCCCTTGCATGCCATGCAAGTGCGCTACCAGCTGCGCTACAGCCCCATCTCCAAATTAATGGAGTGTGTTGAGTGCTGACCTTATCTAATTAACTGCATCATCTCCAAAGACAGGCTCAGGTAGTGAACCAGCATTGTGTTCTGCCAAATACCAACGAGAATCACCGTGATGTTTTGTAAGTTCTAGCACCGACCAACAAGCATTTGATAAGCCGCCGATTACTCCCCATTGTGGCATTGGTAATTTAAGAATTGAACCAAGTAAACAACGTGCAGTTCCACCATGAGTTACAAGTACTAAAGTTCCGGAGAAATTACTGCTCTCATTTTCAACAACACTGACGGCACGTGCGGCAACCTCGCTGCGTCGCTCCCCTGTGTGGCCAGCTGGCTCATCATGGCCATCAATCCACTTAACAAAGTACTCGCCATCTTCTTTTCTATTTTCTGGGCCAGTCTTACCTTCCCACTTACCGCCATTTGTTTCGCGTAGAAGTGGATTTATTTCTACCTTTAAATCAACAAGATCAGCCAATGCTTGCGCAGTTGCTTTAGCACGCATTAAATCACTGGCAATAATCCGATCAGGATTCATTCCAGCTAAAACCTTTGCCGCTTCACGGGCCTGATATTCGCCCACTTTATTTAATGGAATATCACTGTGGCCTTGAAAACGATTTTCAATATTCCAATCAGTTTGGCCATGTCGCCAAATAACGATCTTTAAATTAGCTTCGCTCATAATTGTTATTTAACCGCAACTTCAATTTTTGGACAATCATTCCAAAGGCGATCTAGCATGTAATAAGAACGTAACTCTTTGCTTTGAATATGCACAACTAAATCGCTGTAATCAAGCAGGATCCATTGCCCTGTGCCTTCAACTCGTGCCGGCTTTTCACCAATCTCACGCAGTTTACGTTGAACCTCATCCGCCATCGCATCTAATTGTGGCTCGTTATTTCCTGTTGCAATTAAGAAAACTTGATTTAAAACTAATTGTTCAGAGAGATCAATCGCTGAAATATCGTCACCAAGTTTATCGGCCAATGCTTGGGCAGCTAATCTGGTTAGCTCGATGGTTTTAGCGCTGACTGCCATAAAGCTGGTGCTCCTTTATAAAGGTAGAGATTGTTGGAATTACCAGATCAGATATCTCCTGTGAGTGCGCAACCTTATCTCTAATTTCAGTAGATGAGATTTCTGGCGCATCGATCGCAATCTCGGGAAAATCACTTGGTGGCACTGATGCTCGTTTTACTACTAGTACTTCAACTAATTTCTGTAATTCATCGCTGCGATGCCATTTATGTAGATTCTTGGCCGCATCACTTCCTAAAACTAAGGTGAAGTTTGCTTGCGGATATATCTTTTTTAGCTCAGTCACCGTATCAATTGCATAACTTGGGCCAGTTCGCTTAACTTCAATCGCTGAAACTACAACCTGATCCGCCAAATTCAGCGAGTTAACTGCTGTTTGTACCATCGCAACGCGTTGCTCCCCGGTTGCTATTGGTTTTGTTGCTTTTAGCCAAGGCTCACCAGTTGGAATAACAATTACTTTTTCAAATTTCTTGGCGATCTCTGTGATGATTTTTAAATGACCTAGGTGAATTGGATCAAATGTGCCACCAACAATTGCGATCTTTTGGATTCTATTACCGATCAATTCGAAGAGTTAAGTAAAGAAGAAGGGATAAGACACCGAAGGCAAAGAGGCCAAAGAAAATTGGTGGGGCTGGAAGTTCGCGGGTTACCTCGCTAAGTAAATTCATACGCCTAGTTTAGCCTTTTCCATTAGCCAATAACGACTTGAAACCCGCCTCATCCAGCACTGGAACTCCTAATTCCTCGGCCTTTTGTAATTTAGATCCCGCTGCATCGCCGGCAACAACAAAATCAGTTTTGCTAGAGACCGATGATGAGGATTTACCACCACGCAAGGTAATTGCTTCGGCGGCCCCATCTCGCGTGAAATCAACAAGAGAACCAGTAACAACAATTGTTAATCCAGTAAGTGTTTGCTTTAGATTATTTTTTGGCTGCTGATCAACTAGAACAACACCTGATTTCTCCCATTTTTCAATAATTTTTTGATGCCATTTTTCACTAAACCACTCTGAAATTGAATCTGCAATCACAGCGCCAACACCTTCTACATTTGCTAGCTCATCAGTTGAGGCATTTCGAATGCCTTCGATTGAGCCAAATTTATTTGCAAGAGCTTGGGCAGATGTTGGTCCAACATGTCTGATCGATAGGGCAACTAGTACTCGCCATAACGGACGAGTTTTTGCCGTTTGTAAACCAATTATGAATCGATCTGAAATTGCGCCTAATGTTCCATCCTTCTTTAAGAAGAATTGAGATTTAGCTAGATCTTTCTCAGTCAATGCAAAGAGATCACCCTCATCCTTTACTAAACCATCTGCAAGGAGTGCTGCAGCGGCTTCATATCCAAGAACATCAATATCTAGTGCGCTGCGTGAGCCAATATAAAAAAGGCGTTCAACTAATTGTGCTGGACATGATTGATTATTTGGACAACGGATATCAACATCACCTTCGGTAATCGCCCGCAACTTACTGCCGCAATCCGGGCAGGTAGTAGGCATGACAAATGCTTTTTCTTTGCCACTTCGTTTTTCAATGACTGGACCTAGAACCTCAGGAATTACATCACCGGCTTTTCGAATTAAAACTGTGTCACCAATTAGGATTCCTTTGCGAATTATCTCTGCTTGATTGTGCAGAGTTGCATTGGTAACTGTTGAGCCAGCAACTTTTACCGGCTCCATAAATGCAAAAGGTGTAACCCGGCCTGTGCGACCAACACTTACTTTGATATCTAATAATTTAGTGGTCACCTCCTCCGGCGGATACTTAAAAGCGATCGCCCATTTAGGTGCCCGGCTGGTGAAACCCAACTCATTTTGAACTGCGATCTCATTTACTTTAATTACAACACCATCTATTTCGTGCTCGACATCATGACGATGTTTTTCATACTGAGCAATGAAATCAATTACCTCTTTGCGTGAATTAACTACTTTAAATCTCGCACTAGTTGGCAAACCCCAGCTGTTCAATAATTCATATGCGCTACTTTGTTGTTCGAAGGAAATACCATCGGCTGCTCCGATGCCATGAACAACCAGATCAAGAGGTCTTGAAGCAGTTACCTTGGGATCTTTTTGACGGAGTGAACCGGCAGCTGCATTTCTTGGATTAGCAAAACGTTGTTTGCCCGCCTCTTCTAGCGAATCATTTAAATCATCAAATGCTTTCAGTGGGAAAAATACTTCACCACGAACCTCTAGCCGTTCTGGAATAGATTTGCCATATAACTGCAATGGCACTGAATTGATTGTTTTAATATTTAAAGTTACATCCTCACCAGTTGTGCCATTTCCGCGAGTTAGCGCTCTAGTTAACTTTCCTTTTTCATAAAGCAAATTAATTGCTAAGCCATCAACTTTTACCTCACACAGCCAACTGTTTTTGGCACCACTTTTCTCTATGCGATCAAACCAAGTATTTAGCTCATCTTGATCAAATACATTGTCCAGTGACATCATCTTTTCGATGTGATCATGCTGTTCAAAATGTGTTGCAAATCCACCACCAACATCAGCTGTTGGTGAATCTGCTAATTTAAATTGTGGATACTTTCGCTCTAGATCAATTAACTCTTGCCATAATTTATCAAAGGCAGCATCGGTAATGCTCGGTTTGTCATTTACATAGTATTGAAATTGATGATCTTTAATGCTTTCAGATAACTCTTGAATCTTATGTCGAACCTCTTTGCTGGCTGATTCAGACATTAAAAAGTCTCCGAGATTGTTGCCGATCCGACTACGCGATCACCATCATAAATAACAAGTGCTTGTCCGGTTGCTAGACCAAATACTGGTTGGTCCAGATCAGCAATTAAATTTGTGCCATCAAATTTGTATTCGGTTGGCAGTGGCTCACCATGTGCTCGAACCTGGGCATAGCCACGATAAGTTTTGTTAATCTCTGGAATCGGGCCACACCAAATTGGTGGAGTTCCAGCAATTTTATTTACAGCAAGTGCTTCGTGAGTTCCCACTACTACTGTGTTTGTTTTTGGTTCAATCTTTAAAACATATCTCGGCTCACCCTTTGGAGTTGGTACCATTAAATTTAAGCCTCGGCGTTGTCCAATTGTGTATGTGTAAGCACCATTGTGTTCACCTAGTTTTTTTCCTGATTCATCAACAATTGGGCCAACCTCAGATCCCAAACGCTCTCGCAACCAACCTGCATTATCACCAGATGGCACAAAGCAAATGTCATGGCTATCTGGCTTGTTGGCAACAAATAATCCCCGTCGCTGCGCTTCTTTACGAACCTCATCCTTAACTGTGTCACCCAAAGGAAATATCGCACCATTAATTTGCTCTTGAGTTAAAACAGCAAGTACATATGACTGATCTTTGCCTGGATCAACTGCGCGATTTAATGTTTTAACGCCATCAACCTCTTTAGTAATTGCATAATGTCCCGTTACAACGCCATCAAAACCAAGTGCTTTTGCCCGTTCTAGCACCGCCTGAAACTTAATCTTTTCATTACAACGCAGGCATGGATTAGGTGTTCGGCCCGATTGATATTCGGCAAGGAAATTTTCAACTACGCCGGCGTGAAATTCTTCAGCCATATCCCAAATATAAAAAGGAATACCAATTACATCCGCTGCTCGCCTGGCATCATGTGAATCTTCTACTGTGCAACACCCTCGTGCACCAGAGCGATACTTTTGTGGATTACTAGATAACGCTAAATGCACACCAATTACTTCATATCCTGCTTCAACTGCTCGTGCTGCGGCTACTGCAGAATCAACGCCTCCACTCATGGCTGCAATTACCTTTAATTTACCGCTCACTTAAATACCTTCTTATTTGCTGCAGATTTAGATTTTTCAACAACTGATGCAATTACTGAAGCTAGCTTCTCGATCTCTTCTTCAGTATTTGACTCTCCGAGTGAAAATCTAAGTGAGGATGTTGTTTCTTCCTCTGTTAAACCAATTGCCATCAGTACATGGCTTGGTCGGTGAACACCAGCGCTGCAAGCAGAACCAGTTGAACACGCAATACCTGCCATATCAAGAAGTAATAACAAACCCTCGTTATCTGTACCAGGAAAAGTTATGTTTGCAACACCTGGTAATGAATTCTCTGATTGACCATTTACCCAAGCATCTGGTACAGCTGCTAAAACTTTGGTAATCAACAAACTTTTTAATTGCCTAATCCTTATATCGCGAGCTTTCATTTGCGCCATGGCATTACCTGCAGCGGCTGCGAAAGCAATAATTCCGGGTGCGTTAAAGGTTCCGCTTCTGATATCTCGCTCTTGACCGCCGCCATGTAATACTGGCTCGATACTTAAACCTTTTTTAAGAATTAAAGCTGCAACACCAAGTGGGCCGCCAACCTTGTGCGCACTAATAGTTGCTGCGGTTAAGCCAAGTTGATTAAAGTTAAATTCAATCTTGCCAAAACTTTGTACTGCATCGGTATGAACTGGGATATCACCAGCGATCTTGACCACCTGATCAATTGGTTGCACAGTTCCAATTTCATTATTGGAGTGCATAATGGAGATAAAAGCTACCTTGCCACCATGCTGATTAACCGCTTCTTGTAGTGCAGCTAAATTAAGTGAACCTGACTTATCTACTGGAATCTCGATAACGGTTGCACCTTCATGCTCTTGCAACCATTTAATTGGATCCATAACTGCATGATGTTCAAAGGTTGAAGTAATGATTACTTTCTTTCCAGCTTTTGCACCCAACCAATACAAACCTTTGATTGCTAAATTATCTGCTTCTGTTCCGGTGCCAGTAAAAATTACATCGATAGCTGCACAACCTGCAGCTTTTGCAATTAACTCTCGGGCCTCTTCTAGCTCTTTTCGAACAGATCGACCAGTGCTGTGCAAACTAGAGGCGTTACCGGTTTTTAATATTTGGGCAGTTAATGCATCAATTGCTGGCTGCACCATTGGAGTAGTTGCAGCATGATCTAAGTAGATCTGAGATGAATGCACGGCCATTTGCCTAGTCTAAAGCCAGGCGGTGATAGAGCAGTTATTAAGCCAAATTAAGCTTTGCGGGCAACAATTGCCTGCGTAGCCTGTGGCAAAACATTGAATAGATCGCCAACTACTGCGAAATCTGCAAGTTCAAGAATTGGTGCTTCTGGATCCTTATTTATAGCCACAATAGTTTTACTAGTTTGCATACCAGCGCGGTGTTGAATTGCACCTGAAATACCTGCTGCAACATAAAGTTGTGGGCTTACAGTTTTTCCAGTTTGGCCCACTTGATGAGTATGTGGATACCAACCAGCATCAGTTGCGGCGCGGGAGGCACCAACTGCAGCGCCTAATGAATCAGCAAATGCTTCAACTGGTTTGAAATCTCCATTTGTGCCGCGACCACCTGAAACAACTATTGAAGCCTCAGTTAACTCTGGTCGGCCACCCTTTACTGCTGGAGTTGATGCGGTAACTGTAGCTAACTTTGCATTATCTGAAATCGTTACTGCAAACTCTGCAACCGCAGGAGTTGATTGAGCTGCAACCGCTTCAATTGAGTTAGAGCGCAATGTAATGATTGGTGTTCCGGTAATCACCGCTGAATGTACTGTTGTTGAACCACCGAAAACTGATTGAGTAGCGATTAAATCCTTATCCACACTTACTGCATCTGTAATCAAACCAGAGTTTGTTTTAACTGCTAGTCGGCCAGCAATCTCTTTGCCACGAGCTGATGATGTGATTAAAACTGCTGCAGGTTTTTCTGCTGCGATTATTTGAGCAAGGGCATCAGCAGCTGCTGCTGAAGAGTATTTATCCCAATCACCTGCTGCTGTAATTACTTTATCTACCCCGAAAGCGCTTAATTGCGTAATGATCTCCGCAGGATTGTTGGATAAAACTACGGCAACTGATTCGCCAGCCGTTTTTGCAAATGTTGCTAACTCACCCGCTGCTTTGGCAATCTTGCCGCCAGTGTGATCAACTAGAAAAAGAACTGAACTCATGCCAATCTCTTTTCTACTAAGTACTCAACTAATTTGCTGCCGCCTTCGCCTTCATCAGTAACTTTGATGCCAGCAGAACGAGCAGGACGTGGAAGTGCATCTTTAACAGTTGACCAAGCAGCTGATAAACCAACAGATGATGCTGCTACGCCGGTTTCGGCCAGTGTCATTGTGGTTATAACTTTCTTCTTCGCCGCCATAATTCCCTTAAATGATGGGTAGCGAGGTTCATTAATTTTTTCAATCACCGATAAAACAACTGGAAACTTTGCATTCATGGTTTCGATACCAAACTCTGTTACGCGATCAATTTCAACTGTGCTTGCGGCTGGATCTACCTTCACTTTGCCAGCAAAGGTTAATTGAGCAACACCAAGCCGTTCAGCCAACATCGCTGGTACAACGCTCATTCGTGCATCTGTACTTTCAGTTCCACAAATCACTAGATCGTAATTTCCTTTTTTAATAACCTCAGACAAAACCAAAGATGTAGCAAGAGCATCAGAACCAGATAGTGCGGCATCACTAATTAAAATTGCATCATCAGCACCCATTGAAAGTGCTTTGCGAAGCGCCTCTGTTGCACGCTCAGGTCCCATTGAAATAATTGTTACGGAGTGACCGCTTGCTTCTCCAACCTCACCAGATGCTGAGTTTGCTTCAACAATTCGCAGCGCCTCTTCAACTGCATACTCATCTAGATCATTTAAAACTGCATCAACATTTGCGCGATCCAATAATCCATTAGCCATCTTTTTCTCAGCCCAAGAATCTGGAACCTGCTTAACGCAAACCGCAATTTTCATACCCAGATGTTACTGGTAGGTATTATCTTTTGCCACCCAGATGACTGGGTGGGCTTATCTAATTACTTTTAAAACTTGCAGATAGTGTGACGTTTACCGTCTTTTCAATTGTAGAAACATCATAAACACCGCCAGCAGCACGATCTAGGGAGTTTATGGTGGTTACTTGAGTCGGGCCACTTGTCACAGATAACAATGGACCAACACTTCCGCCAACCGCCTCAGTGATCGCCTTTGCTCGTTCTTGCGCATCCTTCATAGCTGCGGCAAGTAATTTTGATCGCATCGCATCAAGAGTTGAAATGTAGTAAGCCGGACCATAATTTCCGACATTAACGCCGGTTGCAAGTAATGAACCAATATCATTACTTAACTTTTCAATTAACTTTACATCTTTGCTGCGCACGGTAACTGTGCGGTATGCCTGGTAGGCAAGAACTCGCCCTGTTGGGTTTCCATTGTTGTACTCGGGCACTGCATTGCTATTAATTGGACCGTACTCGATTTGACCTTCAGTAATTTCGCCATTTAATAAGTACTTCTTTAATGACTCTGCACTTGCATCAATCTTCTTTACTGATGAAGCCAATGTTGGTTGTGATTCATTTAAATTTAAAGTCCAAACTGCATTATCTGCAGTGGCATCCTCTGATGCGGTACCAGTTACCGTAATTGCATTTGCCGACCGAGATGCTAATCCGCCACCTACTTGAAATAAGCCAAGGGTCAATCCAGATGATAAAACAGCTGCGGCTGCGATTATTGCAACAAAGCGATTACGTTCATTGGTCTCCATGCCATTACCTTAGCCAATTTGGCTGAATTTTTGTTGATGAATCTCTGCGAGCGCGATACGAAATGGTTCTAATTCAATATCCCACTCAACACCAATAGCATTTTCTAGATTACTTACTAATTTCTTTTGGCTTGTTGCCGTTGCAATTATTCTTTTTATCGTATTCTCATTAAGCATCAGATCACCAGTAGGGCTAACACTCATTTGATGCAGACCTAAATCTGGTGTGCATCTAAACAGGGTCCCATCTAAGTACTTGGAATTACTCTCATGAATTTCAAAGCGAATTAAATTCCAACTTTTTAATGAAATAGCTAATTTGCCAGCAATGCCGGCGGGCTCTTGCCAACTCATTTCCAGGGCGAAAGCGCCAGGAGATAAGGGTTGTGGAATCCAATCAAATTGATGTGATTGGCCAAGTTGCTGATTAATGGCCCATTCAACATGGGCAATTAAGGCTGATGGCACGGAGTAAATCCGCAGATCACCAGCGTAAAAAACCGCTTTACTCATTATTTCCTCACTTCAGATCACTATATGTGACCTTCCCCAGCCCATTTAGCTCTGAAGTGCAGTACTGCTTAGTAAGAGATGTATACATCTCTTTTCGTTATTCCTCAATAGCAGGGTAAAGTTTGCACCAGTCCGACGCTTGGCAGTACCCGTTCCACGGTTTGTTGATTGGGTCTAGCTGTAAGAAGAAAGACCGGCGCTTATTGAATTAATAAGTGTCAAACATAATCGAAGGAATAAAAGCTAAATGGCAAC
>JBILCN010000019.1:0-26324 GCA_044353095.1 Candidatus Nanopelagicus sp. | reverse complement strand
CCAGGGTGCTCGATGCTGCATCAAAATACTTTGATCACGGATCAAAATTAAGCCGGCGGCGCCAAATAAGCCCCAATGTTTACCAGCACAATCACACTGGATCCAACCATCACCATCACGATGCGCCATGTGGCTAGCCTTGCACAGTTTTTAAATATTCACAGTTATTTAAAACGCAGTGAATGTAAGTGGGCCCACTAATTACCTTGCGCAGATGAATATTAAGAAACAGGGCGCGATATTACTTACATTACTTGCATTAAGCGGTTGCGCTAGGGCGGAGGGCTCATCCCTTAACGAACCAAGTGAACTTAGCGAAACTAGTGAAGTTGCGCAGGAAGCAATTGATACTCAGACCTTATCTGATGAGCAACAGATGGAGGAGGATGAGCCGCCAATTGAGTTTATTCCAGCAGATGTTGATCCAGATTCAATAGAGCCGATTATCAATTATGTGGATGCATTAAATATTGCACTAACTGGTGATTTATTTGCCTTGCGAGCATCGGCACGTGCCGGGTGTGGGTGCCTTGAGATTGCCGATCGATTAGCTGAAATTTTTCCTACTCAAACTTTAATTGGCGGGCGATATCAATTAAAACAGATTCAACTACTTAATGATGCTGGCTTTACTAAAGAGTTTAAAGTGCTGGTTTCTCGAAGTGATATTGAGAAGATTGATAAACAATCAAGGCGCAGTGTGGTTTGGAGTAAATCTGAAATCAGCACCATATTCATAATCAAATACCAGAGTGAAAAAGAGGGTGGGGGATGGCAGTTAAGCGATACGCGTTAATAATTCTTTTGTTAGTAATAGGAATTCCATCAGCCAATGCTGCGTGCACTCAGAAAACTTGTGTTGATGTTTTTACCGATAAAAATCAACTAGTAATTACCGCACAAAAAGGTGTGGTCAAGCCCAGCGCCAAGGCTGTGCCTAAAGTTATTGCAACATCAAAGCCGGTGGTTAAGGCGCCAGTTGTTAAAGCACCAGTACCGAAACCACCGACACCCAAGCCGGTTGCCGAGAAACCAATTGCTAAACCAGTTGTTAAGCAAGTTGATAAGCCCGTTGTTAAGAAAGTAGCAACCGCCTCCTTGAGTGATAAATTAATTAAGCTGCTTCCAGCTGGTGATATTAATTTTCAACCAGGTACGCAATCCGTGGTGGGTATTCCAACCTACTTTTGGACCAAGACACCACAACGCTTTCAAGCGGTGATCCCGATCCTAGATGTGATTGTTTATGTAAATCTCTATGCCACCTTTAATTGGTCATTTGGTGATGGTGAAGGAAAGTTCACTGTGCTGAAAGGCGGCCCGTTTCCAAATCCAGCGATCACCCACACCTATGCCAGCAAAGGGTATAAAGATGTTGAGCTGAAGGTTATTTGGCAAGGCACCTGGAGTGTAAATGGTGTGACCTTACCAATTGCTGGTGATCTAATAACGCAGAGCATCAGCAAACAATTAACTGTTGCTAGTGCACCCACACTTTTTAATTAGTTAAAAGTAATCCACAATTGCAAAAAGCTTTACAAAAATTGGCAGTGGGTTTTGGCAACCTTGCGCCCATGACTACAAAATTATCAATCCAAGATGCATTATCCGAAGTTTCTGAAATAAATTATGAAGGAAACCAAACTCTTCGATTACAACGGCTTGGCGCAGTTGCGATCAAAGATCTAATGGCCCAATTTGCTAAAGCGGGCACTGTTGATGATTACAAATTAATCGCATTGGCACTGACCCGCCTGCATGACCTGCAGGTCCGAGATTATGCAATGGGGCTAACAAACAGTGAAAATATTGATCAATCATTTAACTTTTGGCACTGGTTACTTCAGATAGCACCAACTGGTTTTATCGCACCAGTGGCTGCGATCTTCTCGACAGTTGCCTATGAATCAGGTGAGAACCAGTTAGCACAGCGCGCACTTGATCAAGCGTTCACAGATCAAAGCGATTACCCGCTGGCAAAGTTATTGCGACGGGTTTACAGCGCTGCGTGGCCACCACAAAGTTTTGCTGCCATGCGGGCTGAGCTTCACCCAAAGGTTTGTGCGACCCTCTTTGGTTAAGCAAAGAGGGCTAATATGAATTCATGATTATTGGTATTCCCAAAGAGATCAAAAATAATGAGTTTCGTGTATCAGCTACACCGTCTGGTGTTCATGCATATGTGCAAAGCGGTCACACAGTCCTAGTTGAAAGTGGCGCCGGCTTGGGTTCGGCAATTACTGATCAGGATTACATTCAATCAGGTGCGCAGATTGTGGCAACAGCGGATGAGGTATGGCAGCGAGGGGATCTAATTCAAAAGGTGAAAGAGCCGATTGCTGCTGAATATCCAAAGATGCGCAAGGGTCAAATTCTTTATACCTACCTACACCTTGCAGCATCCCGCGAGTGCACCGATGCAATTCTTAAATCTGGAGTTACCGCCTTTGCCTACGAGACAGTTGAAGTAAATGGCACATTGCCATTGCTTGCACCGATGTCAGAGGTAGCAGGTCGTATGTCTATTCAAGTTGGCGCAACAGCTCTTGAAACAAGCAAAGGCGGCCGTGGTGTTTTACTTGGCGGTGTTCCAGGTGTTCGCCCTGGCAAGGTTGTTGTAATTGGTGGCGGCGTTGTTGGTGTAGCTGCTGCAACTATCGCACACGGCATGAGGGCTGATGTAAGTATCTTTGATTTAGATTTACCACGGCTTGCACAGATTGATCAATTGTTTAGTGGCCAAGTTAAAGGTATTGCATCATCTGCTTATGAGATCGAGCGCGAGGTAATGGCGGCCGATCTAGTAATTGGCGCAGTTCTAGTTCATGGTGCGAAGGCACCAAAATTAGTAAGTAATGCACTTGTTAAAAAGATGAAGCCGGGATCAGTCCTTGTAGATGTGGCAATTGATCAGGGCGGTTGCTTCGAGGATTCCAAGCCAACCACTCATGCCGATCCCACATTTAAAGTTCATGATTCAATCTTCTATTGCGTTGCAAATATGCCAGGGGCAGTTCCAGCCACCTCTACCTATGCACTAGCTAACGCCACAATTAAATATGGCTTAGCTCTTGCCAACAAGGGTTGGCAGAAAGCGATTGCTGATGATGCCAATTTAGAGTCCGGTTTGAATGTACACGAGGGCAAAATTATGTATCAGGCTGTTGCACAAGCCCATAATCTGTAGTAATTTCACCTGTAGGTCATGAGTCTCAGTTTCTAGCCCCGGCTAACTGAGCGGCAACCCTCCACCGCGGTGGGGTGCTCCGGGTGAAGACCTGGCGGATTGCAAAGTGCAATCAGCAAGCGCGGATAAGTTCATTTGATACTTAATCAAATAATTAATCCGGCTATTAGCAGATAGAGGGAGTACTTTCATGCAGAAAAAATTAAAAAAATTAGGGTTGGCTTTGCCAATTCTTCTATTGGCAGCATCTTTGAGCGCATGCTCATCAGAGGCTAGCGACACTTCAGCATCAGCTTCTTGTACACCAGCTGATCTAAAGACTGTAGAAGCAAATACCTTAACCATCGCCACCGGTGAGCCTGCTTTTCCACCTTGGGTAGAAGATGATGCACCAGAGTCAGGTAAGGGTTTTGAAGCAGCAGTTGCATACGCTGTAGCAAAGCAACTTGGCTATACAAATGATCAGGTTAAGTGGGTTCGCACCACATTTGATGGCGCAATTGCACCAGGACCAAAAGGCTTTGACTTCAACATTCAGCAGTACTCAATTACTGATGAGCGCGAGCAAGTAGTTGATTTCTCATCTGCTTACTACAAGTCAAACCAAGCAATTGTTACCTTTAAGGGAAGCAAGATTGCTTCGGTTAAATCAATTGCCGATCTAGTTGCTGCAAAGGCAAAGCTTGGTGCAGCTGTTGGATCAACCTCACTAGATGCAGTCGAGAGTGTATTAGGACTGAAGGCTTCAGTATTCAATGACAACGCAGCAGCGGTAGCAGCGCTAAAGAACAAGCAGATTGATGGAATTGTGGTTGATCTTCCAACCGCTTTCTACCTGTCTGCAGTTGAAGTTGATGGCGGTTTAATTGCTGGTCAATTTAGGAATGTAGATGGCGCCGATAAGGGTGCTGGCCTACTTCTTGCTAATGAATCACCAATTACTGCTTGTGTTACTGGCGCAGTTGATGCACTTCGTGACAGTGGCGAGCTAGCTGCAATTGAAACGACATGGCTAACGGCATCTGCTGGTGCGCCAGTTCTGGAATAAGTAAAGAAAAATAAGAGAGTAAAGAAAGAGTAAGAGATGAAAAATGAGGCTAGCCGGGGTGACTCGGCTAGCCAATTTAATGGCGCAAACGCTGATAAAAAATATGATTTCGGTGGCCAGTGGCAGCCAAGTGATTTAGAGATTGCTCGGCGCGCAGCGCGTGCTAAGCGAAACAAACGCAGCGCCTTGATTGCAGCGCTCTCTAGTACTTTAGTTTTAGGCGGTTTGGCAATAATCGCCGTTACATCTCCAGGTTGGAAATTGCTCTCCGATACATTTTTTAAATGGGCCTACGGTGTAGAAGTTCTTCCAAAAATTTTATTAGGTTTTATTACAAATATTACGCTCACAACTATCGCCACAATTTGTGTGGCAATCTTTGGTCTATCTATCGCCTTAATTAGAACTTCAAAAGCGCCAGCGCTAACCCCATTTCGAATTTTGGCAACAGTCTATGTTGATGTATTTCGCGGTATTCCGATGCTGCTGGTAATTCTTTTAGTTGGTTTTGGAGTTCCAGCTCTACAAATCCAGGGATTAACAAATAATGTTTTAATATTGGGATTAACAGCAGTAATTATCACTTACACCGCATATGTCGCAGAGGTAATCAGAAGCGGAATTTTATCTATTCATCCATCCCAGCGAGCAGCTGCTAGATCTCTAGGTTTAAATTATGTTCAAACGATGCGCCATGTAATCCTGCCCCAAGCTTTTCGCCGGGTCACGCCACCTTTGTTAAATGATTTAGTTTCCCTCATTAAAGATACTGGCTTGGTTTCAATTCTCGGAGTAACTGATGCGGTCCGAGCAGCACAGATTGCCTCCTCTCGATCCTTTAATTACACCCCATATGTAATGGCAGCAATTGTCTTTTTAATGATCACAATTCCACTTACTAGATTTACTGATCGAACCCTTCGCAAATCAATCGAGCAGCAGAATGCACAGGGATTAGCATGAGTTCTTGCGTCCTTGAGATCTCTAAACTTCGCAAATCATTTGATTCAGAGTTAGTTCTTGAAGATATTTCAATTAAGGTGCCAGAGCACACCGCCACAGTATTTATTGGTGCTTCAGGCTCTGGAAAATCAACCTTACTTAGGTGCATAAATTTACTAGAACCAATTGATGATGGTGTAATAAAGCTAGATGGAAATGAAATTACTGATGTTGAAATTAACCCCGATGAGGTAAGACGCAAAATCGGAATGGTCTTTCAAGCATTTAATCTATTCCCACATATGAGCGTTCTTGAGAATATTATTTTGGCGCCAATGCGCGTGCAGGGCATTTCACGGGAGCAAGCCATTGATCAGGCAGAGGGTTTACTTAAACGCTTTGGTTTAATTGATAAGGCTAATCAATATCCAGATCGCTTAAGTGGCGGTCAGCAACAACGAGTTGCCATCATTAGATCACTCGCTTTAAATCCACGACTTCTTCTTTTGGATGAAATCACATCTTCCCTTGATCCAGTTTTAGTAAATGAGGTGCTAAAAACTGTTCGCGATCTAAAAGCTGAAGGCATGACAATGGTGCTAGCAACTCATGAAATGGGCTTTGCTAAACAGGTAGCGGATGAGGTTTGCTTCTTAAAGGATGGTCGTATTTTAGAGTGGGGACCACCTGATCAAATTTTGAATAAACCACAAGAGCGCCAGACGCAGGAATTTTTAAGGCAGGTCAATGAGGCTGGTCGGTTGTAATAGGTGAATAACTCCTTTGAGATTACAACAGGTTCAACTCCAGTAATTTTGCACATACCGCACTCATCCAGGCAGATTCCTTCATCAGTTCGCTCAGGTATTTTATTGAGTGATCAGCAACTAAGTGATGAGCTAGATCAGATGACTGACTCATATACCGAAGAGTTGGCGCTAGCAGCTGTTGATGCGTTGCCAGCAAAACCCTGGCTTTTTGCAAATAAATTATCACGATTGGTAATTGATCCAGAGCGTTTTCCTGATGAGCGAGAAATAATGAACAAGGTTGGCATGGGCGCGGTCTATCTAAAAAGTTCAACTGGGGAAGAATTACGAGATCCTAATTTTCAAACAGCAGATTTAATTAACCAGTACTTCAAGCCATATGCAGATGCCTTCACCAATTTGGTAGCAGATGTATTAAAGCAATTTGATCGAGTAGTAATTATTGATGTTCACTCATATCGAGTGAACCAACACCAAAATGCGGTTAATCATGGACAGGCCCGACCACCGATGTGCATTGGCACTGATGCCTTTCATACCTCGCAAGCACTGATTGATTTAGCCAAAGAGTGCTTCGCACCCATTGGTGAAGTCGTGCTGAACCAGCCATACGCTGGAACCTATGTGCCGCTGGAATTTTATGAAAAGGATTCCAGGGTCCAATCAATCATGATGGAGTGCCGGGCGGATCAACTTTTAAATGCAGATCTGCGCCCACATGAGGGCTTTAAGGCAGTTGCAAACTCTTTATCTGAACTAATCTCTAGATCAAATTTAATTTAAAACCTCTGGACAAAAAGAAAAAAGTTGTTTATCTTTATCCCAGGTCATGAGTCTCAGTTTCTAGCCCCGGCTAACTGAGCGGCAACCCTCCACCACGGTGGGGTGCTCCGGGTGAAGACCAGGTCGATAGCAAGGTGCCATCGGCAAGTGTGGGTCGCTAAAACGATTTAGGGCATATCCCTAATTATTTTCGCCCCCCTTAACAAGGAGGTTGCTTTGTCATATTCATTTGAAACTCAACAAGTTCATGCTGGTCAAGTTGCTGATCCAACAACGGGTGCTCGTGCACTTCCGTTGTATCAAACAACTGCTTATCAATTCCGCGATACCAAGCACGCTGCCGATCTTTTTGGTTTGGCCGAGCTAGGAAATATTTACACCCGCATTATGAATCCGACGCAAGACACTGTGGAGCAACGTATTGCTGCACTTGAAGGCGGCGTAGCTGCTTTATTGCTTGCATCAGGCTCTGCCGCTACAACCTTTGCCATCCTAAATGTGGCAGAAGCTGGTGATCATATTGTTTCTTCGCCATCTCTTTACGGCGGTACCTACAATCTATTCCATTACACACTTCCAAAATTTGGCATCGAAGTTACCTTCGTTGATAACCCAGATGATCCAGAGTCTTGGCGCAAGGCGGTAAAGCCAAATACCAAAGCATTTTTCGGTGAAACTATTGCTAATCCAAAAAATGATGTCTTGGATATTGAAACTGTGGCAAAGATTGCTCATGAAAATGAGGTGCCATTAATTGTTGATAACACAGTTGCGACACCTTATTTAATTCGGCCAATCGAGTGGGGTGCAGATGTAGTTGTGCACTCAGCGACTAAATTCCTATCTGGTCATGGAAATGCAGTTGTCGGTGCAATTGTGGATGCCGGTAAATTTGATTATGCCAAGTACCCAGATAAGTTTAAAAACTTTAATCAACCAGATCCTTCATACCACGGCTTGGTTTACGCCCAGGCGCTTGGCGTTGGTTCACCCTTTGGCGCTAACTTGGCATACATCTTCAAGATTCGCTTAACTTTATTACGCGACATTGGAGCTGCAGTTTCACCATTTAATGCTTGGTTACTTGCACAAGGCCTGGAAACATTATCGCTTCGAATTGAGCGACATGTTGAAAATGCCAAAGCGGTTGCAGCCTTCTTGGAAAAACATCCTCAAGTTTCCGGAGTTAATTACGCATCCCTAACCTCTTCCAAGTGGAATAAGTTAGCTACCAAATATGCACCAAAGGGAAGCGGATCAGTTCTCTCCTTTGAGATTAAGGGCGGGATTGAGGCTGGTAAGAAGTTTATTGAAGCCTTGAATCTGCACTCACATGTTGCAAACATTGGTGATGTTAGATCACTTGCAATTCATCCAGCATCTACAACTCACCTTCAACTATCACCAGATGAGCAATTAACTGCGGGCGTAACGCCAGGGTTGGTTCGTTTATCTGTTGGTATTGAAAATATTGTAGATATCAAAGCGGATCTAGAGACCGCATTTGCCGGCGCAAAATAATTTAGCGGTTACCGGGGCGTGGCTAGAACACCACGACCCCGGTGATCGGCAATTTATCCAGATTGGTGAATTGCAATTGGAGTCTGGTGAAGTATTGCCGGATACAACAATTGCATATCAAAGTTGGGGTAAATTAAATTCCAGTAAAGATAATGCAATATTAATTAATCATGCATTAACAGGCTGGTCTGATGTGCCAAGTTGGTGGCCACAAATGGTTGGCCCTGGCTTGCCATTTGATACTGATAAATACTTTGTGATTTGTCCAAATGTAATTGGTGGCTGCCAAGGCAGCACCGGTCCATCATCATTGCACCCAGATGGTGGCAGATGGGGTTCACGTTTCCCGGCAATAACAATTAGAGATATGGTGGAAGCTGAGTTAATTGTTACCAAAAAATTGGGTATCAAAAAGTATCTGCTATCAGTAGGTCCATCTCTCGGTGGTATGCGCTCATTGGAGTGGGCGATTGAACACCCAGAGTTTGTAGATGCAGTCTGCACAATTGGCTCATCAGCAGTTGCAACTGGTGATCAAATTGGCGCAGCGTCAATTCAGATTAAGGCGATTGAGGCAGATCCAAATTACTGTGATGGTGATTATTATGAACAAGAGCGCGGACCAGATACTGGCATGGGAATTGCCCGCCGAATTGCACATCTAACATATCGAACTGAAAGCGAGATGGATGTGCGCTTTGGTCGAGATATGCAAGGAGATGAAACTGGTCGTTACGCCGTTGAATCTTATTTAGATCACCAAGCAGATAAGTTAGCTAAAAGATTTGATGCAAATACCTATATTGCACTTACACAGGCGATGAATTCGCATGATGTTGGTCGTGAACGTGGCGGAGTCGCCGCAGCGCTAGCCACAATTAAAATTCCAATTCATGTAGTTGCAATTGATACTGATCGTCTATTTCCACCCCGCCTGCAACATGAGATCGTGGATTTAACCCCCACGGCGGCGCCACTTAATGTGCTTGAGTCCGATTTTGGCCATGATGGCTTTTTGATTGAGGTCGAGGCGGTTGGCGCCATAATTCGCAAGATTCTTGAGAAGATATAGGGCCGGCAAGCCACAAAAGCATCTCTACCCTTGCCTTTTCCCGATAAAAATCTCCAAAAGGAGGATCGGTCCAATATTTACCTCTATAAAACTTGGAAATTTAGTGGATTGGATGTGCAAAATACCCTGTGGACAATTTATAATATAGCCAGTGGTCAGGCGGTTTAAATAAATCGCAAAAAGATTGAGACCTCAAAACAAAGGATGAATTGTGGCTGTAATTCGTGCGCCCAAAAAAGGCGTTAAAGCGGGTAAGAAGGTTGTAAGTAAGAGCAAACCTGCTAAAAAGAAAACAGTTGCAAAGAAATTACCAGCTAAAAAAGCTGCTCCAGCAAAAATTGTGGTTAAGCAGGTACTAGATGCCAAAGATGTTGCACAGATTATTAAAGTTAAAGAGGCAATCACTCGCCAAAAAGAGGTACTAGCAGAGTTAACCTCTCGTGGTGTTACAAACATAAATAGAATTGCAAAAAAAGCTGATCAAGAATTAGTAGTTGAAGCCCGCGAACTTGAAATCGCTGTACCCAAGTTAATTGAGAAGATGCGCAAAGCAGCCCTTGGTACACCAAGTCGAGTCTTAAAGCGCGCAGAATTAGATTTAGTAGCACCGCCTGTATCTGCTGGCGTCAGTACGACGAAGGGCGGAAAAGCAGCTGTCGTTAAGATTGATGGCCAAGAGGTTGAAGTAGAAGAGGTTGAACTTGAAGATCCAGAGAAACTTCTGGAAGAGGTTGGCGAGATCTTAGAGGCTGAAGCCGGTGATAATGAAAAGAAAACCCGTGAGGTAAAGGCAGGGGATGACTCTCGAAATGAGAAGGATGCTTTTATTCTGCAAGACTCAGATGATGATGAAGATGAAGTTGATAAAAATGAGCGCCAGAAGTTAAAGAAAGAGATTGAGATCATCACAAATGTTTTGACTGCAATCTCTCACAAAAATACCAATAATCCAAAGGCGCAAAAGCAGATTGCCGTATACGCCGAATCTAAGAACTTAAATCTAAAGACAGTTAAACAACAGCTATCTATGAAGACCTTTAATGAGAAGGCTTCAAAGATTTTAGTTGAATCTGTGATCATGGGCTTCTTCGGAGATCTAGAAGAGCTAAATCAAATTTTTGCTTACGAGCTAACCCGCCTGCAGACCGAACTTAAGTACCTGCCACCGGAGCAAACAGTGTTGACTGCTGGTGCGACCGCTGACCCAGTTAAGGATTACCTAAAACTAATTGGTCGAGTTGCTCTTCTTAATGCCGAGATGGAGGTAGATCTTGCAACCCGTGTTGAGGCTGGACTATTTGCCGGTGAGAAAATTTTGCATGATAAAAAAATGGATAAGAAAACAAAGCGTATGTATGAGCGAATCATTTTGGATGGTCAGGTCGCTAAGAATCACTTGCTCGAGGCTAACCTTCGACTTGTAGTCTCTTTGGCAAAGCGTTACACCGGTCGTGGAATGCTATTTCTTGATCTAATTCAAGAGGGAAACCTGGGCTTAATCCGCGCCGTAGAAAAGTTTGATTACACAAAGGGTTACAAGTTCTCAACCTATGCAACTTGGTGGATTCGCCAAGCGATTACTCGTGCGATGGCAGATCAAGCCCGAACAATTCGTATTCCAGTACATATGGTTGAAGTTATTAATAAGTTGGCACGTGTACAACGTCAGATGTTGCAAGATCTTGGTCGCGAACCAACACCTGAAGAGCTAGCAAAAGAATTAGATATGACACCTGAAAAGGTGGTTGAAGTTCAGAAGTATGGTCGCGAGCCAATCTCACTTCACACCCCACTTGGAGAAGAGGGCGATAGCGAGTTCGGTGATCTAATTGAAGACTCAGAGGCGATTGTTCCAGCCGATGCCGTCTCATTTACATTGTTGCAAGAGCAGTTGCACTCAGTTCTTGATACTTTATCAGAGCGCGAGGCTGGTGTTGTAGCAATGCGATTTGGCTTAACTGATGGCCAACCAAAGACACTTGATGAGATTGGCAAGGTTTACGGGGTAACTCGTGAGCGTATCCGCCAAATTGAATCAAAGACCATGTCTAAACTGCGCCACCCATCGCGTTCACAAGTACTGCGCGATTACCTAGATTAAAAAATACTAAAGTAAATTACAAAGCTAAGGGGATTAAAATGAGTGAAAATATAAAGATGCGAATCAAAGAGAATGGTTCAATTCGAGTAACTGGCACCGTTGATTTTGTAGATGCAGATGGCAATGTTTTGGAGACCAAAACTGATTTTTCATTGTGCCGCTGTGGTCATTCAAAGGAAAAACCATATTGCGATGGCTCACACAAGGCCGCGGGGTTTGAAGCTAATTAATTAGCTGATTGCTCTACTAACTTCGTAGTTTCATCTTGAATTCGAGCAGCAACAGTCCTTAATCCCTCGGCATACTCCTTGCCGTGGTGAGCGCAAAATGTTAATTCCCCACCTGATACCAAGAGCGCACGGACATAAGCTTGAGCACCACAGCGATCACATCGATCTAGAGAGTTCAATGGGGTTTGTTCCATCGTGATCTGATCTGACATCGCTTGCTCCATCTCAATCTAGTAGGACTGGAATAATCTCTAGCAGGGGAACATCAAACCATGAACCTTTATTCCCCGTGGCCAATTTAGGTTTCGAAATGATTAAGTTTTCCGTAGAGATTGTGGATAAATCCCCAAAATAGATATTTATAGGGGGTTTTTAGTGTTGATCATCTATATCTAGATCTGGCGCCGATAACCTTGGCGCCCGTGGCTACCAAATCAAGTAAAACAGGTGAGAGCGAAGCCCTAGCCGCCAGTTACACCGCAAAGGATTTGTCTGTCCTCGAAGGCTTAGATGCGGTTCGCAAACGTCCGGGAATGTATATCGGAACAACTGATTCTCGCGGCTTAATGCATTGCTTGTGGGAGATTATTGATAACGCAGTTGATGAGGCGCTCGCCGGTCATTGCAAAACAATTGAAATTAATCTTGAATCAGATGGCTCCGTTGAAGTTCATGATGATGGTCGCGGTATCCCAGTAGATAAAGAGCCAAAGACTGGATTAACAGGTGTTGAAGTTGTTATGACCAAGCTTCATGCCGGCGGAAAGTTTGGTGGCGGCTCATACGCAGCCTCCGGTGGTTTGCATGGTGTTGGTGCCTCAGTAGTTAATGCACTCGCCTCCAGATTAGATGTTGAGGTTGATCGCGATAGCAAAATTTATTGGATGTCATTTAAACGCGGTAATGCCGGAATCTTTGAAGGCGATGGCCCAAATGCAACATTTACTGAAAAATCTGGATTACGTGTAATTGGCAAGGTATCTGCAAAGGTAACTGGCACTCGAATTAAATGGTGGTTTGATAAACAAATTTTCTTAAAAGAGGCAGAGCTTTCAATTGAGGATATCTATGCTCGCGCTCGCCAAACCTCATATCTAGTTCCTGGTTTAACTCTTGTAGTAAATGATCGCAGAACTAAGGCAAAAACTACTGAAACTTTTTTCCATAAAGGCGGCATCTCAGAGTTCTGTACCTTCTTGCGTCCGGATGATCCAGTAGGTGAAGTAATCCGTATTGCAGGTACTGGTGAATACAACGAAACAGTCCCAGTCCTTGATGAAAAGGGCCACATGAATCCAACTGATGTTCATCGTGAAATGGGCGTTGATATTGCAATGCAATGGGGCAATGGTTATGAAGCAACAGTTGCCTCCTTTGTGAATATTATTTCAACGCCAAAGGGCGGCACCCATGTTCAGGGCTTTGAACGTGCCATGGCTAAAGCGGTTAATGATGCCCTTCGTGCAACCAAAACTTTAAAAAATAGCGAGCCAGATGTAATCAAAGATGATGTGCAAGAGGGTTTGACCGCAGTCGTAACTGTCCGCATGTCAGAGCCACAGTTTGAGGGACAAACTAAAGAGGTACTTGGAACAGCAGCTGCCAGCAAAATTGTCAGCCAAGTTGTTGCAGATGAGATGAAGAATTTCTTTGCATCAAGTAAGCGAATTGAAAAGGCGACAGGTCGCACCCTGCTAGAAAAAATCGCTAATGCTTCTCGTACTCGAATCTCTGCACGTTCTCATAAAGATTTGCAGCGACGTAAAAATGCATTAGAAAGTTCATCTCTTCCAACCAAGTTATCTGATTGTCGCTCCGATGAAGCAGCTCGAACCGAATTATTTATCGTTGAGGGAGATTCAGCCCTTGGCACAACAAAGGCGGCTCGTAACTCAGAGTTTCAAGCCATTCTGCCGATTCGCGGAAAGATATTAAATGTGCAAAAAGCATCCCTTTCTCAGATGCTAGAAAACAATGAGTGCGCATCGATCATTCAGGTAATTGGCGCTGGCAGTGGTAAATCCTTTGATTTAAATGATGCTCGTTATGGCCGAGTTATCTTGATGTCAGATGCTGATGTTGATGGCGCCCACATTCGTTGTTTACTGCTGACATTGTTTAACTCATACATGCGGCCATTGGTTGAAGCTGGTCGAGTATTTGCCGCAATTCCACCACTGCACCGAATTGATGTAATTGGTGGCAAAAAGGGCGAGGTTCATTACACCTACAGCGATGATGAGATGAAAAAAGTTATTGCAGGACTAAAGAAGGATGGCAAACGTTGGAAGGAGCCAATTCAACGTTATAAAGGCTTAGGTGAGATGGATGCGGATCAACTTCGCGAGACAACTATGGATCCAGAAAAGCGCACACTTCGCCGTATCACCATGAAGGATGTAACAAAGGCAGAGGCGATCTTTGAGCTATTAATGGGCAATGAGGTTGCACCTCGAAAAGAGTTTATTTCCACCGCTGAAATTGATCGCGAGCGGATCGACGCTTAACCTTCTTTAATCGATCGTAACTAGATCGAAGTACTCCTCTTTCCAAAGATCTTCATCGCCATCAGGTAGCAAAATAACTCGCTCTGGTTTTAATGCTTGAACCGCACCTTCATCATGTGAAACCAAAATAACTGCGCCTTGATACTCAGATAAAGCAGCCAGAATCTCATCGCGAGAGGCTGGATCTAAGTTATTTGTTGGCTCATCAAGCAACAAAACATTTGCTGCACTTACTACAAGTGTTGCTAGGGCAAGGCGAGTTCGCTCACCACCAGATAAAACCTTTACTAATTTATGAACATCATCTCCTGTAAAGAGGAATGAACCAAGTACGTTTCTCGCCTCTGGTTCGCGAATATCTGCGGTAGCACTCATCATGTTCTCTAAAATAGTGCGTTCAAAATCAAGGGACTCATGCTCTTGGGCGTAGTAACCAATCTTTAATCCCTGGCCATGAGCAACGCTGCCAGTATCAGATTCAAGTTCGCCAGCTAAAATTCTAAGCAAAGTTGTTTTACCTGCGCCGTTGAGTCCAAGAATTACAACTCTTGAACCCTTATCAATAATTGCTGAAACATCGGTAAAGATTTCAAGTGAGCCATAGGATTTTGAAAGCTCTTCACCAGATAGGGGAGTCTTGCCACATGGTGATGGTGTTGGGAAACGAAGCTTTGCCACCTTGTCGCTGACACGTACATCTTCAAGTGAGCTGCGCAGTTTTTCAGCGCGACGTAACATTCCTTGAGCAGCGGTTGCCTTGGATGCTTTAGCACGCATCTTCTCGCCCTGCTTTTGCAGGATCTCTGCCTTCTTCTCTGCATTTGCTCGCTCGCGTTTGCGGCGGTGTTCATCTTGCTCGCGTTGAAGTAGGTAGTTTTTCCACCCCATGTTGTAAACATCAATCACATTTCGATTGCCATCTATGTAAAAAATCTTATTTACCACTGTCTCAATCAGATTCACATCGTGGGAGATAATTACTAATCCGCCTGAATACTTTGAAAGATACTCGCGCAGCCAAATAATGGAGTCAGCATCTAAGTGGTTAGTTGGTTCATCCAGTAAAAGTGTTTCAGCACCTGAGAACAAAATTCGGGCAAGCTCAATTCTTCTACGTTGACCGCCAGACAAAGCAGATAGCTCTTGATCAAATAAATTATTTGGAACACCAAGGGATGAAGCAATTGCTTCTGCTTCAGCAGATGCGGCGTAACCACCGGCGGCACTGAACTCATGTTCTACGCGGGTGTAACGCTCCATCGCTTTTTCAAGGGCAGCACCTTCAGAGGTTGCCATCTCCTCCTCAACAGCGCGCATACGTTTAACAATCTGATCTAAATCACGGACAGAGAGAATTCGATCAAGCACTGTTCCTTGATCTTCACCAGTTCTGGGATCTTGTGGCAGGTAACCAATCTTGCCGGTTCGATTTACAACACCACCAGCGGGCATAGATTCACCAGCTAATACTTTGGCTAGCGTGGATTTACCAGCACCATTTCGACCAACAAAACCAATTCGATCACCATGATTTATGCGAATTGTTACATCCTTAACCAGAAGTCTGGCGGCAGCACGAAGTTCGAGAGCGTTAGTTGATATCAAAGTTGCTTAGGCAACAAGACGTGTGCGACGAGGTGATGCATACTTCTTTTCAATTTCAGTTAGCTCCTCAGATACCTTCGCCTTGATGCTTTCCTCAGATTTTAGGATCGCAGTTAGAGAGGCGATTGTAGCCTTTAATTCTTTAGCCTCTGTTTCAAGTTCGATCTTGCTGACCTTGGTCAATCGGCGAAGCGGCATATCTAAAATATAGGTAGCTTGTTCATCAGATAATTTAAAGGCTTTGATTAAGGCTGCCTTGGCAACAGTTGCATCCTCGCTGCCACGAATTAATTTAATTACCTTATCAATATCCACAATCGCCTTTAATAATCCATCCACTAAGTTCAATCTTGCCTGTGCTTTTGCCTTGCGGAACTTAGATCGTCGGGTAACAATCTCAACTCGGTGATCAATAAAGACCTGAAGAAGATTTTTTAAACCAAGAGTTAACGGTTTTCCTTCAACCAAGGCGACTGCGTTAATTGAGAAGGCATCCTCCATCGGGGTTAACTTGTATAGATTTTCCAATACCTCTTGTGGTTCGTATCCATTTTTAATCTCAACTACAACCTTGGTGCCTGATTGACCATCTGATAGATCTACGATGTCAGAAATTCCTTGCACCTTCTTGGCCTTAACTAAGTCAGCGATCTTTTCTACGATCTTCTCTGGGCCGATGTTGTAGGGCAGTTCGGTAATCACAATTCCTTGTTTACGAGCGGTGATCTTTTCAATCGTAGTTGTAGCTCGAACCTTAAAGGAGCCGCGTCCAGAAGCGTAGGCATCGGCTATTCCCTCTGTTGCAACTAGGTAGCCACCAGTTGGAAAATCAGGTGCAGGTACAAACTTCATTAACTGCTTAAGAGTTGCCTTTGGATTCTCCATTAAATACTTGGTTGCACCAATTACTTCTCCAAGATTGTGGGGAGCCATATTTGTTGCCATTCCAACTGCAATACCAGTCGCGCCATTTACCAATAAATTTGGGAATGCTGCCGGCAACACTTGTGGCTCAAGTATTTGACCATCATAGTTTGGACCAAAGTTAACGGTGTCCTCATCTGATTCATCCACCATTAACATGGCAGAGACTGCCAGGCGAGATTCGGTATAACGCATCGCAGCTGGACCTGAATCTAATGAACCAAAATTTCCATGACCATCAATTAATGGCAAGCGCATTGAGAATGCTTGTGCCATACGAACCATCGCATCATAAATCGCGCCATCACCATGTGGATGTAACTTTCCCATTACATCGCCAACAACACGAGCACACTTCACATGACCTTTATCTGGACGCAAGCCCATCTGATCCATCTGATGAAGAATGCGACGTTGTACTGGTTTCAAACCATCACGGGCATCAGGAAGTGCTCGCGAGTAAATTACAGAGTAGGCATACTCCAAGAATGAATCTGACATCTCTGCGGCAACATCGATATCAATAATTCGGCCAGGATTCTCACCAGCTTTAGGAAGAACCGCTTTTGGAGTTTTAGCCATGTGGAGTATCTTGCCAATGAATACCGCTGATCTGCGGGAGCGACAAGCGAAAATGTGTAATCAAAATCTATCGCTGATAAGATTTAGCCCACAGGTGATCAAAATAGTTGGTAAAAAACCTATTAAAAACTTAGAAAGCACCATTTATTAATGAGCAATCTCTTTGGGCTTTCACATCTAACTAACTCAATCTTTAACTCACTTTCCACTCCGATGACTACAGATTATTTAAATCTAGGAATAAGTCAGCAACGAGAGTGCTTAGTTTTAATTGATGGCATGGGTCAAGATGCATTGGATATGTATGCCGATCAATTTACAATTTTTTCGCAGTTAAAAACGCAATCCAAGTTAGTCGCAAATTTTCCATCAACTACTGCGACCAGTCTTTCTACTCTTGGAACTGGTGTATTACCAGGTGTGCATGGAATGTTGGGCTACACAGTTCGCGTACCCAGAAGTGATAATCGTTTATTAAATGCACTCAAGTGGGATGAACGTGTTGATCCAGTTATGTGGCAGAAAGTGCCAACTTTGTTTGAACGCGCTGTGACTGCTGGTGTTGCAGTTACTCATGTTGCAGCTAAGCGTTATCAAGCGACAGGATTTACCCAGGCGGCTTTGCGTGGCGCTAATTATGTTGGGGCAAATACGGCCGAGGAAATGGCAACTGCAGTGGCTGCCGCACTTAAGTCAGCACCGGCATTTGTTTATACCTACTTAAATACTTTAGATGCGGCTGGACACAATGATGGTGTGGGCTCTGATAAGTGGCTGACCGCTTTACAACAAGTGGCTGATCTAATCGAAAAGATCATTTCAACGGTGCCAGCAGGTACTCGAGTTTGGATTACATCAGATCATGGAATGGTAAATAGCACTAAACAAAGTATTTTAGGTGAAGATAATAAACTGCTCGATAACGTAACTTTAATTGGCGGTGAACCAAGAGCTAGGCACATCTACCTTAAAGATGGCGCACAGAACGAAACGATCTTGCAGTGGCGTGAGTTTTACAAAGAGCAGGTTCAGATTTTTAGTAAAACTGATGCAATAGCAGCAAATTTATTTGGAGATGTAGTTTCTGAGGATGCGATGGAGCGAATGGGAGATTTAATTGCCATTCCAAATGATGATTTAATCTTGGTTGATCCAGAGCGAATTCGACAGGAGAGCGGGATGGTTGGCCATCACGGTGGATTAACTGATCTTGAGATAAACATTCCACTACTTACAACCAAATAACTAAAGTACTTCTAATCCTCTTTTTCTTTATCCTTGCCAAACATAATGTCATCCCATGAAGGAATTTTTATCCGTTTAGTAACACCATCTTTTTTCGCTGCTTCATCTGGCAGATCTTCCTCTGCATCTTCATAATCATCCTCAACAATTGAAATTGGTACATAAGGCTTTACATCCTCTTTTATTGAAACCAACCTTGGAGCTTCGGTGTAAACCATTCCAACAGTTGATTGAGCACGTTGTTTCTCTTCGCCGCCAATCCATCTAGAACCATCATCATCAGCCAATAAAGATCTGCGGCTTAAATTAAACAACCAGGTTGCTTCACCCTTTGGTGAATCATCTGAACTACCAAATGATTCCTCGCGAATTGGGTAGTACAAAGTTACCTGCCAATTTCCATCTGGCTTGCGGAATGTGTTCCATTCGATTGTGGACATATCAACACCACGGGGTGCAAGCTTTGTTGAGACAGCGGTTTCTAAATAAGGTGCGTGCGGTTCGCGTTTAATTTGAGTAGCAAGTGCTTGTGCAATAATAAAAGCACGTTCTTGCAAAATCGGACCGGCGAAGTTTTCTACCTTTTCAATTGACCAATCAGTTGTTCGAGATATGGAATCAATCGATTCACCACCACGTAATCGCGCCTGTACCTCTTTAACTGTAGTGCTGATCTCTTCCTGATAAGCCGAGACAGCAGAAAGTCTTGGCTGGTTTACTGTTGCACGAAGTGAGTCACTAATTCTTAAACTAAATGAATTGCCATCTTGATCTACCAGCTCTAGTTCAGTGCCATCGACGGAGCGACCGGTTAAACGTAAGTCAGTTGATTCGCTCATGAGAGTAGATTGCCATAAAGGGCAGAGGTTTTGGTTAAGCAAGTGGCAGTTGCCGTGCTTAGATAACTCTGTGAGCCTAAATTTAAGGGATGAATTAGTAATCCTTGCCGAGGAAGTGGCCCGAAGCGCCGGTGCACTTTTAATGAAGCGCCCGGCGACCTTTACTCTTACCGAAAAAAGTTCTGCCGTTGATTTCGCAACCCAAATGGATCAACAAGCTGAGGCCTTAATTGTTACTGCACTGCTTGCTGCTCGCCCAGATGATGGCGTTGTTGCAGAGGAGGGTGCGGCTAAAAGTAGTAAATCTGGAATCACTTGGGTGATTGATCCAATTGATGGCACCGTAAATTACCTTTATGGATTACCTGGTTGGAATGTTTCAATTGCAGCAAAGGATGAAAGTGGTGTAATCGCTGGCGTTGTATTTGCGCCAACAATTTCCAGCCTTTGGCGGGCGACAAAAGATGGCGGTGCTTTCCTTAATAATCAAATAATTAAATGTAATGATCCAGTTAATTTAGATAAGGCATTACTTGCTACTGGTTTTTCCTATGATTTAGAACTTCGAAAAGAGCAAGGCAAACGAATTGAAAATTTAATTCCAAAGATCCGCGATATCCGTCGCAATGGCGCAGCTGCTGTTGATCTTTGTTATGTCGCAATGGGCGCAGTTGATGGTTACTTTGAAAGCTCATTAAAGGAGTGGGATTTTGCAGCTGGTGGATTAATTGCAACAGAGGCTGGGGCGATCATCTCTGGGCGCACTGGTGGCGCACCTGACGGGGATATGGTGGTCTGTGCTGGACCAGCATTACATGCCCAGTTATTACGCCAATTCTGAGCCAAATTGATCTATCTGCCCTCGCTGTGGCAAGATACGCATCTTCGCAAGCCAGACTCTCTTCAATAGAAAAATAATGAGGAAATAAAATGAACGTGTTAGATGCTGTAGATGCCGCCTCACTTAGAACCGACATCCCATCTTTTCGTTCTGGCGATGAGTTAAAGGTTCACGTACGTGTTATCGAGGGAAGCAAATCTCGTATTCAGATTTTCCAAGGCGTTGTTATTCGTCGCCAAGGTTCAGGAGTTCGCGAGACATTCTCTATCCGTAAAATTTCATACGGTGTTGGCGTAGAACGTACCTTCCCAGTTCACACACCTGTAATTGAAAGAATTGAAATTGTTCGTCACGGTTCAGCTCGTCGCGCAAAGCTTTACTACCTACGTAACTTAACTGGTAAGGCAACCAAGATTAAAGAGCGTCGTGGTGCTGATGGTGAAATTATTGTTGAGCCAGCATATGTGCCACCTGTTAAAGAGGTTAAGGCAGAGAAGGTTGAAGCTGCAGTTGAAGAGAGTGCTCCAGTAGCAGAAGCAGTTGTCGAAGCACCAGTTGCAGAGGCAGCGGTCGAAGCACCAGTTGCAGAAACGCCAGCTGAAGAAACTCCAAAAGCTTAAAGTCTTATTACTTTAATGACTAGGAAGGGCTCCCTCCTTCGCGAAATCCCAATAATTATTGGTTCGGCATTAATTGTCTCCATAATTGTTAAAACTTTTTTTCTTCACTTCTTTTATATTCCAACTGGCTCAATGGAAAACACCTTGCAGGTTGGCGATCGGATCGCAGTAAATAAATTTGGTGCATTATTCTCTGAGATCAAACGTGGTGAAATAGTAGTTTTTGGAGATCCAGATAATTGGTTGGGACAAGCCCCAGATGATCAAAACAGTGGCTTAATCGGGCAAGGAAAAAACTTGCTAATCACAATTGGTGTTGTGCCAGATCCAGCAAAGCAGTATCTAATTAAAAGAGTAATCGGCGTAGGTGGGGATACCGTTATTTGTTGTGATGATCAAGATAAGTTACAAGTTAACGGCAAATCAGTGGATGAGCCTTATGTTTATGAAAACGACAAAGCAAGTGAGTCAAACTTTAATGTCACTGTTCCAGAAGGCTTTATCTGGGTAATGGGTGATCATCGCGGCGCCAGTTCAGACTCTAGATTTCATACAAATGATGTAAACAGTGGAATGGTGCCTTTAAGCAAAGTCGTGGGTAGGGCAACTTTTATTGTTTGGCCAGTTTCAAATCTAGATTTTCTTGAAAAGGGCAGTGACCTGGGAAAGTTGCCAGTTAAAACTCTTCCTTAAGTAAACATGATTGAAAAACAATTACTTGATGCCGGTATCAACAATATTGCTGGTGTTGATGAGGCTGGACGTGGCCCATGTGCTGGCCCTTTACTAATTGCCGCAGTTATTTTAAAGAATCCAACCTCGCACGCCCTTAGTGAGATCAGGGATTCGAAAGAGTTAACTCCAGCAAAACGGGAGCGATTATTTGATGTCGTAATTGAACAGTCACTAGCACACGCAATTATTGAAGTAAGTGTGGATGAAATCGACAGATTAGGTTTACACAAATGCAATATCGAGGGAATGCGCAGAGCGGTAAATGCTTTATCAGTTGAAGCGGAGTATGTATTAACTGATGGATATGCAATACCTGGTTTGTTGACGCCAAATTTAGCTGTGTGGAAAGGTGATCAAGTCGCAATCTCAATTAGCGCCGCCTCTATTTTGGCTAAGGTCACTCGAGATCGCATCATGATTGATTTGGATAAAAAGTACCCAGGCTATGGACTAGCTGGGCATAAGGGCTACATAACTAAAACACATACCGATGCCATTAATGAACTAGGTGTGCTGCCAATTCATCGTAAATCCTTTTCAAATATTGCGGAGATTATCAACAAAGGAATTTGATACACAGATTAAATCAAGCCTAAAAAAATAGGTAATTGGCTGGCTACCTTTGCCAAATGATTAAAGAGTTTGAAGCAAGATTAAAATTATTCAACGTTATATCGCCAGGTGATTTATTTTGGGCTGAGGAAGTGGCCATTAGGGGAGCCAAAGATGTCTACGAAGCAATTTTGGAGGGAGCTCGATATCTAAGACATAAAGATTCCAACTGGTTACAAAATGAACTATCTTCTTTGGATTTGAGTGGTCTGCAAGAGGAGTTAGCAACTTCAAAATGTGAGTTCATCACACCAGATGATCTAGATTGGCCAGCCTCACTAGATGATCTTTCATTACCTCCAATTGGGTTATTGATTAAAGGAGATCGCAAAGCATTACTGGGTATCTCAAATTCAATTTCAATAGTTGGCTCAAGGCAGCCTTCAAATTATGGAATTGAGATAACTAAGCAGGTATCAAAAAAATTCATTAATGCGGGATTTAGCATCGTAAGTGGTGGCGCCTATGGGATAGATACCGCAGCACATTCAAGTGCGCTTGCAAATAATGGAACAACAATCTCAGTGCTGGCAGGAGGTTTTAATAATCTATATCCAAAAGAGAACTCACAGCTATTTGGAAAGATTTGCGAAAGGGGCTTGTTAATAAGTGAGGTTATGCCAAACATCAAATCACAGCCTTTTCGATTCTTAATTCGCAATCGATTAATTGCAGCGATCTCTAATGCAACCGTGGTGGTTGAGGCAGCTTATGTCAGTGGCTCGATTAGAACCGCCCGGGATGCAGCAGAGATATTGCGTCCGGTATTTGCAGTGCCTGGACCAATCACATCACCACTTAGTGATGGCTGTCATCGTTTAATCGCTGAGCGAGTGGCTGAGATTGCAACCAGTGTTGATGAGATTCTAGAGATGGTGTTGCCACTGCATTTAAAGTGAGAGAATTAGGTAATGAGTAATTTTAGAGCCGGTTTTGTCGCCATTGTTGGCCGACCAAATGTTGGTAAATCAACACTTGTAAATGCTCTAGTTGGCAGCAAGATCGTCATCACCTCACATCATCCAAACACCACTCGAAATCCAATTCGCGGAATCATTACCAGAGATGAATTTCAGATGATCGTGGTTGATACACCTGGAATGCACAAACCAAAGACCGCTCTTGGAACAAGATTAAATCAAATGGTAAATGAGAATATAAATTCAACCGATGCTGCAGTTTTATGTTTACCGGCCGATGAAACAATTGGCGCGGGGGATGAGTACATAGCTGCGCAATTAAATGATCGAACTCCAACATTTATCGCAGTTACAAAGGTGGATAAAGTCAGCAAATCAGATCTAGCAGCAAAGCTAGTTGCAGTTGGTGAGTTTGCAAAAAAGGTAGGACTGCAGAAGGCGGAGATAATTCCAATCTCAGCGAAAAATCTAGAGCAAACAGATTTAATACTGGATTTAATTTCTAAAGAGCTTCCACTTTCTCCTCAGCTTTATCCAGATGAGATCACAACAGATCAGGCACAGGAGTTGATGTTTGCTGATCTAATTCGCGAAGCTGCTATTGAAGAGTTATATGAGGAATTACCACATTCGGTAATGGTGACTATTGAAGAGATGGGCGAGCGAACCGGTGGAAGTATCTACGACATTAGCGCTACATTGCATGTTGAGCGAGATAGTCAAAAGGGAATAATTATTGGACCACAAGGATCTCGGCTGAAAGCGATCGGCACCATAGCTAGAAAATCAATTGAGAATTTAATTGGCACGCAGGTTTTTCTTCAGATACATGTAAAAGTATCCAAGGAGTGGCAGAAAGATCCAAAAATGTTAGCTAGGTTGGGATTTACCGATTCACTTTCCGACTAGCAAAGTAGGAGCCAACTAGTACCAGCGGTAATCCAATAGCAATTCCTAGCGTAAATGGTTCATTAAGAATTAAAACTCCTAGAATCACTGCAACTGCAGTGTTGATATAAGTAACAAATGAGGCTCGAGGCGGCCCAATCTCTGCAATCAATTTAAAGAAGATAATAAATGCAATGGCTGTGCACAGCACACCTAGTACAACTACTGAGCCAATGGCTTCTGCTGATGGTGTCACTGTTGGCCAGCCAGCAATTGCAAATGGAAGAAATGCAATTGATGCAATGATCATTGCCCAGGTATTTAGGCCCAAACCAGGAACTTCAGGAATTCTACGCATAACCATATTTATTGCATATGCATAACCAACTGCTGCCAAGATAACCATGCCGATTGCAACAATATCTTGACGCCCACTAATTGATTCAATGCCAACAACTGCAACTACACCGATAAAGCCAATAATTAATCCAAATAATCTTCTGGAGTGCCAGACAGTGTGATCGCCAAACATGGAAGCCAAAATTGCCGACCAGATTGGAACTGTGGCAATTAATAAACCAGCCAAGCCAGAGGTCATATCTCGCTCAGCAGCTGTAATTAAATACCAAGGACCAATTAGTTCGGTAAGTGCGTAAAGTGCAACAAATGGCCAATACTTTCGAGGCAGATGTAGAACTTTGCGATTAATTGCTATCGGTAAAAGAATTATGGCTCCGATTGCCACTCTGCCAAAGACGACTACAGAGGGAGATATCTCCTCCACTGCAATCTTTAAAAAAAGGTAGGGGACTCCCCAAATAAAACCGATGATGGCAAATTGAAACCAGCCTTTTCTACTCAACTTTTTGGCCGACTAATTATTAAGTTGATCTGTGTTGCAATATCACGGTACATCAGATCTGCATCTGGTGTTACGCCATCAAGGTTAAAGAGACCATGGATCTGGCCGGCATACTCTTTGTAAAAAGACATAACCCCATCATTTAGAAGTTTTTGATGATAATTTTTTGCATCATCAGTTAGTGGATCGTACTGCGCTGCCAGAACAATAGCGGGTGGTAGATCAGTATGCGTGGAGGCTAGGGCAGGAATAGCGTAAGGATTTTTATGGTCTTGCTGATTCGGTAAGTATTGATCCCAAAACCATTTCATTGATGCGGTAGTTAATCCATATCCATCTGCAAACTCAACTGCGCTGGCATACTTCATATCTCTATCATTGCAAGGATAAATCAAGAGTTGAAAAGCTAGTTTAATTAATTTGGAATCACGATTTTTCAAAGCCACTGCTGAAGCAAGATTTCCACCAGCACTGTCGCCGCCAATACCAATAGCTGTTTTATCTACCCCTAATCGCTCTGCATTAGCAACCACCCAACTTAAGGTGGCGTAGCAATCATCAAATGGAATAGGAAATGGATGTTCAGGTGCTTTTTGATACTGGACAGCGATAATTACTATCTCGGCAAAATCCGAAAGTTTTCGCAGCGCTGGTTCGAAAATATCTAGAAAGTTAAGAACCCAACCGCCGCCATGAAAAAAGACCAGTGCTGGTAACTCTGATTTATTGTTTGGCCGATAGATGCGAATCGGTAAATCACTAGTTGGTCCAGGAATGCTTTTATGTTCAACACTTTCAATCTCTAGAAGTGGTTGCTTCAGCGCAACATTAAATTGAGAGTTGGCGCGTTGAGTAGCAATTGGAGCTGCCCAGAGTGCTGGCAGATTAAGTGCTGCGCGCTCTTTCAGATACTGGATAATCTCTGGCTTCAAACTCATAGAGCGCAGATTATCCTAAATTTCACCCGCACTTAATTGCTTCAAGAAAAGGCTAGCTTGCTGCCTCACCTCATCTAAATCACTTAGGCGTTTTAAACCATTTAATTGTTGAAACATACGATGATTTTTTTTGAATTTGTCTTGATGTTCATCCAGATAATTCCAATACAAAGTTGTAAAAGGACAAGCCTTTTCACCAACTCGAATCTTTGGATCATAAACACAACCCTTGCAGTACTGACCCATCTTTGAGATGTATGAACCTCCAGAAATGTAAGGTTTAGTCATCATCACGCCGCCGTCGGCGTGCAGCCCCATGCCAATTACATTTGGCACCATTACCCAATCTGTGGCATCAACAAAAACTCGGCGCATCCAATCTAAAAACTGGGTTGGTTCAACACCAGTTAAATTTGCCAGATTAGATAAGACCATCAAGCGAGGTATGTGATGAGTCCAAGCTCGATCCTGAATATCTGTGACAATTGTTGAGAGGCAGTTCATCTTGGTTTTACTTGGATCATCAAATAATGGAAGCAGCTTTCGATTAGC
>JBILCN010000026.1:0-20315 GCA_044353095.1 Candidatus Nanopelagicus sp. | reverse complement strand
CGGGGGGAAAGAGATGCGTCAGCACGTGCGACTCATCTCAAAGCCGCCTCTAAGAAATACTTAGAGACGACTATTGAAAGGAAACAAATGTCTACAACGACAAACTTCAAGCGCATAGCGCTTGTAGCAGTTGCAGCGTTGGGTCTGGGAGTACTTAGCTCAGTTCCTACACAAGCTGTAATTAACGCGGATTCGGTGACACTGTCATCGGCAACTGCGGCGCAAACAACTGCTGAAACATATACAGCTACATCAGCTGTTGTAACTGTTTCATTCTTTGCTGCGGCAAATGACTCAATTTCTATCACTGCGGCACTAACCGCTGCTCCTGCTGGAAATACAGCTCTTCCAACATTGCGTTTGGTGGAAACATCATCTGCAAGCGTTGATACGCTTTCAGCGGCTCGCGCAACAGGTCTGTCACTACTTGGTGATACACAAACTTCAAACTCTGCTTCTTTTGTAAGAGCATTACTACCTACTGCTGTTACAACTGCCAAGTTTGCAGTTTACCTAACAACTTCAAATACAGCTGGACCAACCGTAGCTGGTACATACGCAGTTAAAATTACACCAGCAGCTGGTGGAACTGCTTCTGGTGCACTTCAAGGTTCAACTGCCCAAACACTTACAATTACTGTTACAACAGCAGCAATTGAAAGCAAAACTCCTGATGCAACCAAATCAAAGGTGTTCATCCAAGCAGCTGGTGCTGCTGTAACACCATCAACAGACTCATTAGTAGCAGTTTCAAGAGAAGTAGCTGCAACATCTCGTGGATACGTTTACTACGAATCACTTAACGCTGCAGGTGGCGCAGTTGCTGAATCAATTACTGCTGAAATCTCTGGTCCAGGAACACTTGGTCTAGGAAGCACAGTTGTATCAGCAGGTCGCTCAATTTCTGTAAAGAATACTGAAACAATCACCATTTGGTCAGATGGCGTTGCTGGAAAGTCAACAATCACAATCAAGGGTTCTACCTCTGGTGTAACTCTTGGTTCAAAGACTGTTACTTTCTTTGGCCCAACTGCTTCCTTTACAGCCGCCGCCGGTAAGGCAATCTTGGCTGTAGCAGCAAACGAGAAGGCAATAACCTTCACAGCTGCTGATTCAGCTGGAAACGTACTAAACGATGAATTCACGCCAACAGGTGGAACTCAACAAATTTGGTACGCGTACTCAAGTGATACAACTGTTGCGACAGTTGGAACTCTTGCTTACTCAGTAGATTCAGGAACTGTTTCTGTAACTGGTGTTAAAGCCGGTACAGCAACAATCACAATTGGAAATGCTGCAACACTTGCTGCATCAACAATTAAATCTGCTCCTGTAACACTACGTGTTGGTTCAACTGCAATCTCATCTGTAAAGGTTGCTTTTGATAAGGCAACTTATGCTCCAGGTGAGAAAGCAACAATCACTATAAGTGCTACCGATGCAACCAATTTATTAGTTGTACCAGCAACTTATGAGTTGTGGGCACCTGGTAAGGTAATTGCAACAGATAAGAACTTCTCACAAGGAACATTTGCGGCTGCAACTGATACTGCAGTTACATTCGCATCTGCAACCTCAGCGGGAGTTTCAACAGCTGGCTTCATGACCTACACTGTTTACATGCCATCAACACCAGGCGTTGTAACACTGACAGGAACATTAGCTAACCCAACTGGTAGCGCAACAAATGCAGCCGCTGGAGCACTGTCTACTGTTGCTGCAATTCAAGGAACAGTTGTGACAGCCTCTGCCACAGTTACCGATTCAGGATCAGCGGCACTTGCTGCAGTTACTGCGTTGGCAACAACTGTTGCTTCACTAAGAACTTTGATTGTTACATTAACAAACTTGGTTCTAAAGATTCAGAAGAAGGTAAAGGCTTAATTAGCCTCCTGAACTGAAAGTAATATGGGCCCAGTTCCTTGCAAAAGGAATTGGGCCCATATTCATTGATATGATAGATCGTGGCTAAGCACCGACAAGCAAAGGTAAATCACTCCAACCTGTGGATCTTGACAATTGGAGTTGCACTTACAACTCTGTATTTCAATTCAAAGATCCAGGACCCATTTAATTCTCCGAAACTTTGGCTCATTGTTTTATTGTCTTCGTGGTTACTAGGCCATGTATTCACAAGTTTAAAATCAACTTTCATTGTAAACAAAAACGTGCATTACGCCTTACTAATTTTTATTTTTTCAGGATTAATTTCTCTTTTTTTAACCAATCCACTTTACACAGGCTTCTTTGGTGAGACACAAAGACGCAATGGATTCTTAAGCTACCTCTGCCTATCAATTATTTTTATATCAGCTATGCAATTGATTAAGTTTTCTTTCATTACTAGATTTAGTTTTGTCGTAATTTTAGTGGGAGCAGTGCTTTCAGTATACGGGTTAATGCAAATTTCTGGGCTTGATTTCGTTAAATGGAATAATCCATACAACGCGGTAATTTCCACTGTAGGAAACCCCAATTTTGCAGCAGCAATAATGGCGATTATCGCAACACTGAATTTTGGCTTTGCATTGGTACCTAACTTTAATTTAGCGCAGAGATTATTACACTTAGTAGTTTTTCTGCTTTCATTTCTTGCCATTTTTAGATCGGATGCCAGACAGGGACTGGTATCCGGTGCGGTCGGAATAGGCACAATTGTTATTGTTTATGTTCATAGCAAGTATAGAAAACTTGGTTGGTCTTTTGCATTTTCCGCATTGATTATTGGAATATTTTCAATTCTCGGAATGCTACAAAAAGGTCCACTTGAATCACTTCTTTACAAGAATTCTGTATCTGTACGTGGATATTATTGGCGAGCCGGCATCGAAATGTTTCGTGATAATTTTCTATTTGGTGTTGGACAAGATAGGTATGGGGCTTTCTTTAAAGCTTATCGGGAGCCTCAGTACTCTTTGACTTACGGCTTTGATATTACAAGTAGTAATGCTCACAATGTTCCAATTCAAATGTTTTCCACCGGTGGTGTTTTTTTTGGAGGCGCATACTTGGTATTGATGGGAATAGTGCTATTTTCTGGTTATCGGGGAATCAAAAAATCAGTTGGAACAAATAGAATAATTTTTTCTACACTTTTTGCGGGCTGGCTTGTTTACCAGGCACAATCCTTAATCTCCATCGATAACCTTGGGATATCAGTTTGGGGCTGGTTGCTTTCTGGATTTATCATTGGATTATCAACTCAAATAACCAAGACTGAATCAACTGAAAGCGTTGTGAAATCAAAAAATAGAAATTCATTCAAGCTGCTACAACCTGTAATTTCTGGAGTGATGACTGTATCTGCAGTAATTTTGGTCTCCTTCTTATACCGAGGAGAAGAAGCAGCTTTTCAAACTAGAATACGATTTAATCCACAAGATGTGGCGAACAATAATGCAATCCTAGAATTTGCATCGAAATCATTGGAAACTCCACTAATCGAACCTGCATACAAAACTGCCAGCCTGAACTATCTTGCAGCCTCCGGGTTTGCCGAAAAAGCCTTAGAGGAGCTAAATAAGCAGTTAACTTATGACCCAAAAAATTTAGATGTGTTAACCCCAATCGCCGAGATCAATGAGAGATTGAACAGGATCCCAGAAGCAATATTGGCGAGAGAAGCGATTAGGAAACTTGATCCTTGGAATTCGAAGAATTTGTTGCAATTAGGCAGGGAGTATCAGTTCATTGGCGACTTTAATAAGATGCAAGAGGTTAGAGAAGCTATTTTAAAATTTGACTCCGTTTCTAAGGAGTCGGAAGCAGCCAAAGCCGAACTAGTAGTGGAGTGAGTTTTATTAGAAAAAAGATCGTAATTGTGGGTCAAGGCTATGTGGGGCTGCCGTTGGCTATTTCATCTGCTCAAGCTGGGTATCAGGTAACAGGGATTGAGTTAAATAAAGAGAAGGTATCTCAGTTAAACATACATCGGTCGATAATTGAAGATGTTTCTGATGCAGAATTAAAAGCGGTTAGTGAATCAGGAAAATATAAGGCCATTTCTGATTACGCTATTGATCCATTGACTGAAATTGTTTGTATTTGTGTGCCCACACCCCTTGGACCTAATCACCAGCCAGATTTAGACATATTAAAAGCTGCTACTAAGGATGTAGGTAAGGGTTTGAAGGCAGGGATGTTGGTGATAATTGAGTCGACTATTCAGCCAGGAACCACTCGTGATGTGGTTGTGCCGATTTTGGAAAAAGAGTCGGGGTTAAGTAGAGATCAGTTCTTGGTGGCGTATTCGCCCGAGCGGATTGATCCGATGAATAAGAAGTTTACGATTAAGAATACGCCAAAATTGGTGGCGGGGTTAACGCCTGAGGCGGTGGTGAAGGCGAGGGAGTTTTATTCAAAGTTTATTGATCAGGTGGATGTTTGTGATTCACTGGAGGTGGCCGAGACTGCGAAGTTGCTAGAGAATTCATTTAGGTTGGTGAATATTTCATTTATTAATGAGTTGGCGATGTTTTGTCAGAAAATTGGAATTGATGTTACTGATGTAATAAAGGCGGCATCTACAAAGCCGTATGGATTTATGCCGTTTTATCCAAGCGTGGGTGTTGGTGGGCACTGTATTCCGGTGGATCCGTTGTATTTGTCGCAGGCAGCTAGAGCGGTTGGGGCACCAACTAGGTTTATTGAGTTGGCGGATGAGATTAATTTAGGCATGCCAACTTATTTTGTGGGCAGAGCATCAGAGATGTTGGGTGGGTTAAAGGGAAAGAAGGTTTTGGTAATTGGGGTTTCTTATAAACCAAATGTGGCAGATGTTAGAGAGACGCCGGTTGAGGCATTGATTGGTGGATTAAAGAAATCAGGTGCGGTTGTTAGCTGGCATGATGATTTGGTAAAGAGTTGGAATAGTGAGAGTTCTGTTGCGTTAGGTTCAGGTTTTGATTTGGCAATATTGGCGACTCCACATGATTACTTGAATTTGAGTTTGTTGGGAAATGTTCCAGTGTTGAATACGAGAGGCTCAAAGTGAAGTATTTAATTACTGGTGGCGCGGGCTTTATTGGGTCGCATTTGTCGGATGCGTTGGTGGCGCGTGGTGATTCAGTGGTTATTTTGGATAACTTCACGACAGGCAACAAAGAGAATTTAAGTGGTGTTGCAGGCTCTGTGACAGTTGTGTCTGGGGATATTTTAGATTCAGCTTTGGTTACTAAGTTGGTTGGTGAATCTGATTTTGTGGTGCACCTGGCGGCAGCTTTAGGCGTTTTTAATATTGTTAACAAGCCATTGGAAAGTTTGACTACAAACTTAAAGGGTACTGAGGTTGTACTGGAAGCGGCTGCGAAATTTAATACACCGATATTGGTTGCATCTACCTCAGAGATTTATGGCAAAAATAATAAGGTGCCACTAAATGAAGAGGATGATCGCATAATTGGGCATCCACTAAAGAGTCGGTGGAGTTACTCTGAGGCAAAAGCTGTGGATGAAAGTTTGGCTTACTTTTACTTTCAGGAGAAAGGCTTACCAACCAGGTTGGTTCGCTTCTTTAACACGGTAGGACCAAGACAGGTTGGCCACTATGGAATGGTAGTTCCAAGATTTGTAAGCGCTGCAGTAAGTGGAACTGCGTTAAGTGTTTACGGCAGTGGTGAGCAGATTAGATGTTTTTGTCATGTGAGTGATGCGGTTAGGGCTTTGTTGCTGGTTATGGATTCAGATAAGGCAATTGGTGAAGTATTTAATGTTGGTAATAATCAACAGATCTCAATTATGGAATTAGCGAAGAAGGTAATTGAAGTTACTGGTTCAAGTTCTTCGATTGAGATGGTTGCATATGAGAAGGCGTATCCGGCGGGCTTTGAGGATATGGAAAGAAGAGTTCCTGATATCTCAAAGATAGAGCGGGTATTGGGCTGGAAGCCACAGATCGGGCTAGAGCAGATTATTAAGGATATTGCTGCGCATAACGCAGGTGCTCGTTAATTCATTGTTTAAAGGGCTGATTAGGGCTGAATTTAAGGCGGTAAAGTAACCGATATGTCTACTGGTGGATTTTCAAGCTTTGGATTGTTAAAAGAGGAAGAGGCGCTAGTACTGCCTTCGCTGACAAATAATGATGCGATTGAGATTGGTTTGATTGCAGTATCAATTGGGCGCGAGCGTTCCCTTCCAGTTTCATTTGAGGTTCGTATTGGTGAGTGGACCATATTTCATGCAGCTTTAGATGGCGCAAAGACAGAACATGATTGGTGGATTGCACGCAAGGCGCGGGTGGTAAATCTAAAACATCATGCAACTATTTATGAAAGAGTTTTAGCTGAAGAGCGTGAAGTTGATTGGCATAAAGAAAATAATGTTGAGGATGAGACACATGCAATTCATGGTGGGGGCTTGCCATTAATTGTTAAGGATCAGGGGTTTAAAGGTGTACTGCTTGTGTCAGGATTGCCACAGGTTGAGGATCATTTATTAGGTGTTGAGATATTAACTGAGTTCCTAGCCCGAAAAGGTGAGGTTCTTTGAGCACAGGTGAAGTTTGGGTTTGTGGTGAGGTACTAATTGATTTAATCCCAGATGGCACAGAACGTAAGGCGGTTGTTGGTGGTGGGCCGGCAAATACGGCAAAGGCGCTGGCAAAGTTAGGTTTAGCACCACAATTTATTGATGGTATCTCGTCCGATCAATATGGGCAGATGGCACTCAAAGAGTTACACCACGATGGAGTTTTATTGGATTATGTTAATTTTTCTGACAAGCCAACCTGTTTAGCAATTGTTTCATTATCAGCAACAAGTGAAGCCACATATGAGTTTGTTATTGATGAAACAGCTACCTTTGATTTTTCACACTCTTGGCTGCCAGATCCATTTAAGTTAAAGCCAGCACTGTTACATATCGGTACCTTGGTTACTGCGATAGAGCCAGCAGCATCTATTTTGCATGAGTGGACATCTAAGGTGGCAGAGGTTGCACCAGTTGTATTTGATCCAAATATCAGGCCAGCGGTCATGGATAATCGAGATTTATATGTTGCAGCAATTGAAAAGTGGGTAGCTATATCAGCTGCGGTGAAGGTAAGTGATGATGATCTTTACTGGTTGTATCCAGATCAAGATATTGAATTAATTGTTAAGCGCTGGATATCAGATGGTGTTGCACTCGTTGTTGTTACATATGGCGCAAAGGGATTAACTGGCTATACCTCAGCAGGATCAGTTGCAGTTGATGCTGTAAAGGTTGAGGTAGTGGATACGGTTGGGGCGGGAGACACAGTGGGAGCTGTTTTGGTTGAGGCGATTGTGGAAAAAGGATTAAGTAATTTAACTGGTGATTTGTTGAAGCAAACTTTAATTCGGGCGGCAAAGGCTGCGGCAATTACATGTTCGCGTATGGGGGCCAAGCCGCCAAGTAAGATGGAGATTGCATAAACAATGGAGGATTTAAATTGTTAAATATTGATGGTGATCAAATATCAATTGGGATTGATCTAGATCAAGGTGCTCGTCTTGCATCTGTGCAGTGGCGAGATATGCAATTTGCAGTTCCATTTGCAGGGGATCCTCGTGGTTGGGGTTGGTATGCGATGGCACCGTGGGCAGGGCGAATAAAAAATGGTGTTGTTAAAGATAAATCAGGTGCCAAGATTCAACTGCCAACTACCTTTGATCCACCACATGCAATTCATGGTTATGGATTTTTCTCCTCTTGGGAGGATCTAGGTGAAGGACGACAATTACTCGAGTTTCCAGAACCATACAACGGTGCATCTGTTACTCAACAAATTGAAATTTTAGATGATGCGATTCGCTGGTCATTAGATTATGAAGCAGGTGATTGTCAGCTGCCATTTTCATTAGGTTTTCATCCATGGTTTGCTCGTGACATTGGTCGTGGTGACACGGCCGAAATCTCATTTGCAGCACAAAAAATGTTTAAGCGTGGAGGCGATTATTTACCAACGGGTGAATTGATAGAACCAACTGGGCAACCTTGGGATGACACATTTAAAGATGTGATTGGTGTGCCAGAAATAATATGGCCAGGGGCAGCTCGTGTAACAATTGAATCTGATTCACCTTACTGGACTATTTACACCGAGCACGAGGATGGTATTTGCGTGGAACCGGTTACTGCTCCACCTGATTGCCAAAACCTTGGCATTGTTGGGGATTCATATATTGAAATGCTGATCACCTTTGCCGAGGATTATTAAATCCAATTAGTTTGTGTTAAAACTTGCAATTTGTCATTGATGCAGAGAGACTAAGGCTGTGCTAAAACTTGGCGGCGTATTCAATGTTTTGTCTACCCCATTAAACAATAATGATGAGATTGATGCTGCGGTATTTGAAAGAGAGATCGAGTGGCTCTTAAAGTGCGGAATGAATGGCGCAGTCCTTGCAATGGTCTCAGAGGTTTTACGTTTTAATACTGCTGAGCGCCGAGAACAGTGGAAAATGGCGATCAAGTTTCTAAATGGCAGAGTCCCACTTGTTGTAAGTGTTGGCGCGGAAAGCTCTGCAATTGCGGTCAAGTTAGCAAAGGATGCGCAATCAGATGGTGCAAGTGCATTAATGGCAACACCACCAAGCGCCTTTGCCGCAACCGCTGATGAGGTTAAAAATTACTATGTAAAGATTATTGAAGCAGTAACGATTCCAGTTATTGTGCAGGATGCAAGTAATTATTTAGGTAATCCAATTGAATTAAGCACTTACGTAGAATTAATAGATACCTATGGAAATGAACGAGTTCAATTTAAGCCTGAGGCAAAACCGGTAAAAGAGCGGTTGCAAGAATTAAATAAAATCAGCGAAAATCGGGCTAAAGTATTTGAGGGCCAAGGTGGAATGGATTTACTTGATACACACCCATTGGGCGTAGTTGGAACGATGCCAGGAGCAGAGGTTCCATGGGCATTAGTTGCGCTATGGAATTCTCTAAATGACAAAAATTTAGATCTTGCTCATGCAATTCACCAGCCACTATCCAAATTAATCTCATTTCAGATATCCCTTGATGCCTATGTGGCGGTCGAAAAGTATCTATTGATGAAGCAAAAAGTATTTACAAATATGAATCAACGTGGCCCAGTTGGCTATAAATTGACTCCTGAAATTTCAAAAGAGATAGATCAAGCATATGAAATTCTTGCTTCAGTAGTTAAGCCGGTCAGCATTTAACGAACTCGGTACATCACATCCTGGCCAGATTCAGCAAAGCCCAGGGATTTATATAGATTAACCGCAGCTTGATTATCAGAGTCCACATAAAGCATTGCAGTTGTTAAGCCATTTGCTTTCAAGTAAGCAAGTGCGGTTTGCGTTAACACTTTGCCAAGACCGGTGCCAGATTTGGCAACTGCGGTTATATAGATTTCACCAATTGGATCATGATCATGTTGCTCTGTTTGATCCTCATGTTTGTGTGAGTGGCCACCATGAATCTTGGTCCAAGTAAATCCAATTAATTTACTACTTTCAGTAGCAACAAAAAATCCCGCTGGGTCAAACCATGACTCCGTCAACCTAGTTTGCAGATCTTTAATACTCCAACCACCTTGTTCTGGGTGATCTTTAAATACCTGGTTATTTAATGCCAGCCATTCTTCGTTATCAATTCCGGGTAGAAAAATTCTAATTTTAAAATTGTGTTGCTGCGGATGAAGATCAGCTAATGATTTGCGCATTTGAATTACAGTCCTAATTCTTTCAAAGCCATTCTCTTCAGCTAACTTTTGCGCCGCTGATAAATCACCATGTGCCCAAAGCCGCATCTTTGATCCACAAATTTCTTTAGATTTACTTAACAACTCCTTACCCAGACCACTCTTGCGATGATCAGGATGAACTACTAATTCAACACTGGGGCCTGCAACTAAATCGGTGGCATCAATATGGGCGTATGCAATTGCCGTTCCTGATTGCTCCACAATTAAATGTGAATCAGATTTATCGCCGCCATGGCGAAGGTGCAGGACTATGTGCTCTGAGATTGGCGGTGTGCCATCCTGGGCGGTGGCAGCATTTATTAATGCGATTACGCCATCAATTTGGGATTTAGATAATGAGTTTAGGTGTTGCAAAGTTTATTAACTTAGATCTGCAGTTGAGTTGTCATCGGATGTAGCAAAGCGGTATCCAACATTTCGCACGGTGCCAATAATTGCTTCGAACTCTGGGCCAAGCTTTGAACGTAATCTTCTAATGTGAACATCAACAGTTCTAGTTCCACCAAAGTAGTCATAGCCCCAAATCTCTTGCAGCAATTGAGATCTTGTAAATACCCGTCCTGGGTGTTGGGCTAAATACTTTAATAACTCAAACTCTTTAAAGGTTAGATCTAATACACGTCCCTTTAACTTTGCGGTGTAGGTGCGCTCATCAATTACAACATCACCACTTCTAATCTCTTGCGAGTTTGGATTACTAGCCAGCAATTGCGCAGCCGTATTGCCTACAACAATTCGAATTCGTGCTTCAACTTCTGCTGGTCCTGCAGTATCTAAGATGACATCATCTACATTCCAATCTGCATTAATTGCAGATAAACCACCTTCAGTTGTAATCACAATAATTGGTGAACTAACTCCGGTTGCTGAGATTAATTTTGTGAAGGATTTGGCATTTGGTAGATCACGACGTGCATCGACAAGTAAGCAATCAACCTCAGGCACATCTACTAAAACTGAAATCTCAGCGGGCAGAATCTTCACTTGATGTTGTAATAAGGCAAGAGCAGGTAACACTTCAGCGCTGGCGCCCATAGTGTTTGTTAGAAGAAGAATTCTTGCCATAAGAATGCAAGAATACCCCCTATGAATTCCCCGCTGCTACTCCTTATGTTGCTTGCCCTAGCAACTGGCATCGGCTTTCGAATTAGAGCCACTTCCGGACGGGTCAAGGAGAAAAAGGGATTACAAATCTCAGCCGCCGAGATCGGCACCGCATTTGGCACCAGGGCAACGGTGGTTCAATTCTCAACAACTTTTTGCTCGGCTTGCAGAGCTGCTAAATCTTTAATCTCAGATGTAGTTTCAAAACGTGATGATGTTAAGTATGTTGAAATTGATGCAGAATCAAATCTGGAACTAGTTCGCAAATTAAATATTAAATCCACCCCAACTACGATCTTTATTGATAAAGCTGGGTTTGAGATCGCCAGAGCGGTCGGAGCACCTAAGCGGGATCAGGTCACAGCGGCCATTAATCGACTGTAATTGCTTTTGCAATTTGTTCGCAGGTATTAATTTCAATATCTGTTTAGAATCACCACCATGACTCAAACTTCAAATACTCCAGCACCACAAACAATTGATGCTCGCGGTCCAAGATTTTCAGCCTCAATCACATTACTAGTTTTATCAATTGCATTACTAACGAATTCAATTTATGTAATTGGTTTTCAATTACTTGTCTTTGGTATCGCAGCCTTTTTCGGACTTAAAAAATCACCATATGGAATTCTTTATCGCAAAGTAATTCAACCAAGGCTTGCTGGACCGGTTCCGTTAGAGGATCAACGGCCACCACGCTTTGCTCAATTCGTAGGATTCCTCTTTGCGCTTGTCGCCTTTGTTGGTTTGTTAACGGATGCTGTTGCCGTCTTTACAATCGCAACCAGCTTTGCACTCGTTGCCGCCTTCCTAAACTCAGCGTTTGGATACTGCCTAGGATGCAAGATGTATTTAATTTTGGTAAGGATCTTTAAAAGAGCCTAGACTTACCTCATGGCAAAACAGCATGAGTTACGTGAGAAAGGCCTACGCCTTACTCCACAACGCGAATTAGTTTTACAAGCTGTTCGTGAACTTGGTCATGCAACACCTGAAGAGGTTGCCGAAAAGGTTAGATCAACACATCCTGGAATTAACTTATCTACTGTTTATCGAAACTTAGAAACTTTAGAAAATGTTGGCTTGGTATTACACACTCACCTCGGCCATGGTGGTGCTACCTATCACGCAGCAGAGGAATTAACTCACCTACATTTAGTTTGCAGTGTTTGTGGCTCTATTGGAGATGCGCCAATTGATGCAGCAGCAAATTTTGTAAATACACTGGCTGATGATTATGGATTTAAAACTGATGTCACTCACTTTGCAATTTATGGCACATGTCAGAAGTGCAGCAAGTAATTGAGCGCCGTATTAGTTGAGGATGGACCAGACAAAGGTGCGATTTGGCACTTTGGTGAACCAAATAAGGAACAAAAAGCTTTAGTTACCGGAGATGCCTGGGCACAATTAATTAATAAATCTGTCATCACAATTACTGGCGAGGATCGCCTAACTTGGATGCATGCTTTAACAACTCAGCACCTAGAAAAATTACCAGCTGGTGAGTGGAAAGAGGCATTAATTCTTGATGCTCAAGGACATATTGAAGAGCAGATGTATTTATTTGATGATGGCGCGATTTTGTGGCTGCATACCGAGAAAGAGCGAGCCGCTGGATTAGTAAGTTATTTAGAGAAGATGAAGTTTATGTTGCGCGTAGAAGTTGCTGATGTCAGTGATGATTACGCAGTACTGCGAGCACCAGGTATTGCAGATTCAGTTGGTGGACCTTATGCACTTGTTCCTCGTACCGAACTTGCCGACACGATTGAAGCATTTAAACAATCACATACCGAGGTTGGCATGTGGGCGCTGGAGGCAGAACGTGTTGCTGCCGGACGTGCAAGATTATTATTTGAAACAGATCACAAATCGATTCCAAATGAGCTTGGGTTTTTAAATACTGCAGTGCATATGAACAAAGGTTGTTATCGCGGACAAGAGACCGTGGCAAAGGTATTTAATTTAGGGCAACCGCCGCGACGATTAGTTTTACTGCATTTAGATGGTTCCATGGTTGTAATGCCAGGACATGGTGCAAAGGTTGAGTTAGATGGCAAGGAGATTGGTTTTATCGGTACAACAGCCAGACATTATGAGTTAGGGCCAATCGCACTTGCGATTATTAAGCGAAATACACCAATTGATGCGGTATTAAACATAGAAGGTGTTCCAGCATCCCAAGAGGAAATTACACACTCTAAAGGTTAGGCTTACCAAGTGGAGACGCTTACAACTGTTCTATTGATTGCTGCCTCCCTAGTATTATCAATTTTCTTTATTGTTAAGGGCACTTCTGGTGCGATCAAGAGTTGGCGAGAGGGCGATAAGTAATGGCATTTACGATTCCAGAGAATTTACATCCAGAGCTAATGCCACTTGCTTGGTTGATTGGAACTTGGCGTGGAAAAGGTAAGGCTGAGTACCCAGGTTTGAAATCATTTAATTATGCGCAAGAGGTCTCCTTTAATCATGATGGACAAAATTATTTAAATTACTTCTCTCGCACTTGGGAGATTGATGATGATAGTGAAATTATTAAGCCGTATGACTCAGAGGTTGGCTTTTGGCGGGTGCGCGATAAAGAGGTCCTTGAGGTAGTGCTTTCACATAACAGTGGCACTAATGAAGGATGGCTTGGATTAATTCGTGGACCAAAGATTCAGTTAGCAATGGATAAAACTTATGAATCACCAAGTGCTAAAGCAATTGGTGCTGGCTCTCGCTTGTATGGATTAGTTGAGGGGCAATTATTTACATCCCTTGACGTAGAAAAAGATGGACATGATCTGCAGGCATATATGTGGTCTTCACTAGAAAGACAATCCTAAAAATTAATAACAACTTTGCAGGAGATGTACTAGCTGAGGTAACACGTGATGGCGTTGTCGAATCGTTGCACCTTGGTCATTTAGTTGCGTTAAATGCAGATGGCGCTGTTTTTATATCTGCTGGTTCACCTGAACTACCAATCTTTCCTAGATCTGCAATCAAAGCAATTCAGGCTGCGGCAATGTTGCGGGCTGGGTTAAAGGTTGATGATCAAAAGTTAGCATTAATTTGTGCCAGCCATTCTGGTGGCAAAATTCATATTGATTTAAGTAAAAAGATATTAGCTGATGCCGGGATTCCAGAAAGTTCAATGCAGAACGCAATAGATAAACCACTTGGTGAAAAAGAGAGGTTTGCACTGGATGATGCACCAGGCACACAGTTCACACAGAATTGCAGTGGCAAACATGCAGGCATGTTGGTTACTTGCCAGATAAATGGCTGGGATCTGAAAAGTTATTTAGAAATCAATCATCCGCTACAACAAGTGATTAAGACAGAGCTTGAAGAAATGGCGGAGGAGAAGGTTTCAACGGTCAGCCTTGATGGATGTGGTGCGCCATTGTTTGCAATTTCAACTATGGGATTAGCAAAAGCAATTAGAAAAGTTGTTATTTCTAAGGATCCGATTTATCAGCAGATAGTTAAAGCAGCCACAACATATCCAGAATTAATTGCAGGTGAAGGCAGATTAACAACTCGAATGATGAAAGCAGTGCCTGGTTTATTTATGAAGGAGGGTGCTGAAGGAATTCAAGTTTGTGCATTAAGTGATGGCCGCACAATCGCAATGAAAATTATTGATGGTTCATGGCGACCTGTTTCGACAATTATTCAATCAATCTTTGATAAGTGGAGTATTGCGATGCCTGATGAATCGGTGAAGATTTACGGCGGTCCAAGGGTTGTGGGAACGGTAATTTCAAAGATTTAGTTGCTCTTTCTTAAGTTAGAATTAGCTTATGAAATCCCGCATAGCCACCTTGATGGTGCATACCTCACCTCTTGATCAAGCAGGTACTGGTGATGCTGGCGGCATGAATGTTTATGTTGTTGAAACTGCAAAGAAGATGGCTGAAAGCGGAGTACAGGTAGATATTTTTACTCGGGCAAATAAATCAAATATGCCCGCATCAATTGAAATTGCAGATGGTGTGACGGTAAAACATTTAGAGGTTGGCCAACACGAAGGCTTATCAAAAGAGGAGTTACCGGGCCAGATAAGTGCATTAACTTCAGAGTTTATGAAGTTACAAAAGAGGTTACCAAAAGATTATTACGATGTTATTCACTCTCATTACTGGATATCTGGCCAACTAGGTTGGATGATTTCAGAACAAACTGGAATTCCATTAATTCATACCATGCACACAATGGCTAAGGTAAAGAATTTTAATTTAGCAGTTGGTGAAAAACCAGAGCCAAAGGTTCGAGCTCTCGGTGAGATACAGGTAGTAAAGGCAGCAACTGGATTAATTGCTAACACCGATGCCGAAGCCGCATCATTAGTTTCACTTTATGATGCCTGTCCAGATAATGTTTTTGTGGTTGCACCAGGTGTAGATTTGCAAACCTTTCATCCAGGTGCTGGTAAATCAGTTGCCAGAGAGAAATTAAATATTGCACCGGATGCGATCATGCTTACCTTTGTTGGCCGATTACAACCACATAAGGGACCTGATGTATTAATCAGATCAGTTGCAGAAATGGTTTCACACTCACCGCATTTAAAATCAAGGCTAGCTTTGGTAATTATGGGTGGACCATCTGGTGCTGGTTTAGATGAGCTAGATAAATTGAAGGCACTTGCTAAGTTTCTAAAGATTGATGAAATAACACACTTTATTGATCCTGTACCAAGAGATCAGTTGCCTGATTGGTATCGCGCATCTGATTTGGTTTGCGTACCAAGTTACTCTGAAAGTTTTGGGTTAGTGGCACTTGAAGCACAATCTTGCGGCACACCAGTTGTGGCAACTGCCATTGGTGGATTACGTACTGCAGTCTCAGATGGAATCTCTGGCTCACTTGTAGATGGCCATGATCCACGTGCCTGGTCAGCTGTTATCTCTAGATTAGTTGCCGAACCACAACGCAGATTGTTGTTATCAATGGGCGCTGTCGAGCATGCATCCCACTTTGGTTGGGAGAACACCGCACGCAAAACTTTAAGTGTTTATGACTGGGCAATCTCACAACCAGCAGTTGATATGAGAAATATCAGGTTAGTTAAGGATGCTTGATCCAAACGCAGTAATTGATGATTTCTTGCAATCCCATGATTTAGATTATGACCAAAATGATGAGAATACTTACTTAATTACATTACCGGGTGAAACAAAGTTACAGACCCATTGCGCATTGGTAATCGGTGATCACTCTTTAAGTATCAATGCTTTTGTGATTAGAAAGCCTGATGAGAATCAAGCCGGCGTTTATGAGTATCTACTAAAGAAAAATGCAGCGATGTACTCAGTGGCTTTTGCCTTAAATGAGCTAGGTGATATTTATTTGGTAGGCAGATTACCCCTTGCGGCAATAAGTGAGCGCGAGATTGATCGAATACTGGGCGCCGTTCTTCAATACTCTGACTCTTGCTTTAATCCATTGCTAGAACTTGGTTTCTCATCCTCAATTCGTCGCGAGTGGGCATGGCGAGTATCTCGTGGTGAATCATTAGCAAATCTGCAAGCTTTCCAGCACTTAATTTGAGTATGGCAGGATAGGCACATGAAATTAATTTTGCTTCGTCACGGTGAAAGTGAATGGAATGCAAAAAATCTTTTTACCGGCTGGGTTGATGTGGCGCTGTCTGCTAAAGGAATAGAGGAGGCAAAACGAGGCGGCTTACTTCTAAAGGAGCGCAACTTACTGCCAGATATTGTGCATACCTCACTATTGCGCAGAGCAATAAATACCGCATCCCTGGCCCTTGATAATTGTGACCGTCACTGGATTCCAGTTAAACGCAGCTGGCGGTTGAACGAGCGACATTACGGAGCTTTGCAAGGTAAAGATAAAGCGGCAACTTTAAAAGAATATGGCGCGGAACAGTTTCAACTTTGGCGCAGATCATTTGATGTTCCACCACCTGCGATTGATGACAATGATCAGTACTCGCAAAGTAATGATCCGCGTTATGCCGATCTAGGAAAAGATTTACCAAAGAGTGAGTGCTTAAAGGATGTAGTTGATCGCATGATTCCATATTTAATTGGTGAGATTGCCGATGATATGCGCAGCGGAAAAACTGTTTTAGTAACTGCTCACGGCAATTCCATTCGCGCAATTGTTAAACATATTGATTGCATATCAGATGAGGATATTGCCGCAGTAAATATTCCAACTGGTATTCCATTGCTATATGAATTTGATGAGGATTTTGAACCAATTAAAAAAGGTGGCGAGTATCTAGATCCAGTTGCAGCGCAAGCGGCAATTACCGCAGTTGCAAATCAGGGAAAAAAGTAAACTTACTTAGCGTCGGAGGCGAACTCGCCTTTAACTAAGAAGTAAACACGACGAGCAATAGAAACAGCGTGGTCTGCGCAACGCTCGTAATAACGAGCAAGTAAAGTCATATCGATCGCAGTTTCTACGCCATGTTTCCAGTTTGGCTCAAGCAGTGTTGAAATAATTCTGCGATGTAATTTATCCATCTCATCATCATCTTTTTCAAGCTCAAGTGCTAGTTCGGTATCGCGTTTTTCAACTATTACAGCCATTTTTTCAATAATTTTTCCACAAACTCGACCCATCTCTTCGATAGTTAGAGATAGTTCTGGCGGGACTGCAGTACTTGGAAATCTCATTCGTGCAGTTTTTGCAACGTGATCAGCTAAATCTCCCATGCGCTCTAAATCAGCGGACATACGTAGTGAGGTCACCAAGGTGCGCAAATCAGCAGCAACTGGTTGTTGTCTAGCGATTAAATTTATTGTGCGAGCATCTAGCTCATGTTGCATATCATTAATAATTGAATCTTCTTGGATTACTTTTTCAGCAAGAGCTAAGTCCGCTGTTAATAAAGAAGTGGTAGCACTCTCCATCGCCACCTTCACCAGACCCGCCATTTGGACCAAGGTGGTCCCAACGGCATCTAGCTCTTCATGGAATTCATTACGCATAGGAGAACGCTAGTGGGTTTGCCCCAAAACTGGCGGGAGGAAAGTGAACAGGTCTTTAATAAATGGCAAAGAAAAGGAGGATTTAAGCCTTTCTAACTCAATAAATTCCCATCCAATCTTCAATACTCATACGATACCTCTGTGATGTGGCTGTTTAAAGATAAAGAAAATGAGAAGAGCAAATCTGCGCAATCAGATGTAGATCTTTCAACTCAGGGTTTTGATTTGTTACAAGCCATAGATGCCGAATCAGTTGTAGTCGCACCGGGTGAGTTTGTTATTTATTATTCAAATGGAATTACTAATTTAAATTTAATTAAAGAAGAACGAGTTCAAAATCTTGATTTATTAAACCTAGTTCGCGCCGTACGTAGATCAGGTGTCATGCAAGAGGCAACACTAGAGCTACCACGAGGTCCAATTGGTGCCGGAACGCACGATTTATTAGTTCGAGTTACACCATTTGGTGATCACGGTTTGATCGCAATTTTAATTTTTGATGACTCAGAGATTCGCAGATTAGATTCAATTCGCCGGGATTTTGTGGCAAACATTTCACATGAGTTGAAAACACCAATTGGCGCACTCTCCATCTTGAGTGAGGCAGTTCTTGATGCTAGTGAAGATCCTGAAGCGGTCATTAAATTTGCATCTCGCATGCAAACTGAAAGCAAGCGACTGACTGAACTGGTTCAAGAGATTATTAATCTCTCACGTTTGCAAGATGATGATCCACTTAAAGATGGTAAGCGTTTTGATATCTCTGAGGTTATTTATGATGCGATTGAACAATCTAAGTTAAGTGCACAGGTAAGAAAGATAACCTTGTTCTATGAGCCAACTGCGAAAGCTTGGATTGTTGGTGATCGCAGCCAAATTACCATGGGAATTCACAACTTAATCGAGAACGCCATTAATTACAGTCCAGATTCCACGAGGGTTGCAATTGATTTAAAAATTAATGATCAAATAGCGGAGATTTCAATATCAGATCAAGGAATTGGAATCCCAGAGAAAGAGATTGAACGAATTTTTGAAAGATTTTATCGAGTTGATCCAGCACGCTCACGTTTAACTGGCGGCACTGGCCTTGGTTTATCAATTGTTAAACATATTGCGCTAAATCATGGCGGCGATGTTTCGGTTTGGAGTGTTGAGGGTGCTGGAAGTACATTCACACTTAGATTCCCAATATCAAGTGATCTTTCAGAGAGTAGTAAATGACAAGAATATTAGTTATCGAGGATGAGGCATCATTTTCAGAAGCGCTCTCTTATGTATTAACTAAAGAGGGGTACCAGGTTACAGTTGCTGATACTGGCGATGGGGCGATTAAAGCATTTGATAAAGAGGGTGCGGATTTAGTTTTACTTGACTTGATGTTACCTGGATTATCAGGAACTGAAGTTTGTCGCCAACTTCGCACTAGATCGCAAGTTCCAATAATTATGTTAACTGCAAAGGATTCTGAGGTTGATAAGGTCGTTGGTCTAGAACTTGGTGCAGATGATTATGTAACAAAGCCATACTCAAAGGCAGAGCTAGTTGCGCGGATCAAAGCGGTGTTAAGGCGAGGAAGTGCTGAATCAACTGAAAAAGTTGAAACAGTTATATCTGCTGGCCCAGTAGAGATTGATATTGAAAGTCATAAAGTCAAAGTTCTAGGTGAGTATGTTTCATTTCCGCTAAAGGAGTTTGAGTTACTAGAGTTCTTAGTTCGCAACAGCGGGCGAGTATTAACCCGGGTTCAATTAATTGATCGCATTTGGGGCAGTGATTACTTTGGTGACACCAAGACATTAGATGTGCACATCAAGCGGCTGCGAGCAAAGATTGAAAAGGATCCAGCCAATCCAGTATTTATTTTAACGATTCGTGGTCTTGGCTATAAATTTGAAGGCTAAGCTTTAAATCTCATATTTTCAATATCAGTATAAATACCATCTGCTGTGACAATTAATGCATCAAATTCAATTGGCGCAGCTTTCATAAAGGTAACAACAACCGGGATTCGATAGCCTGCAAGTGCGGTCATATTTGCTAAGGCTGCATCTGCATTAGCAATATCTCCAACAAAGGTAATCGGGGTATTTTTATTTAGATCCAAAGATTCAGCGATTAATACTGCTGGCTGGCCATCGATGGTAATTGATGAAATAGCATCTGCTTCATCTGCCCAATTAATAAATGTGCCAATCAAAACACCAGTTCCATCTACTTGCTTAATAACTTTTAAATTACGTACTTGAATCTCATTACTTTCGCCTTCAACACCATCAGTTACTTGATTAATCAATCTGGTTTCTGCATTTCCACCAGCTGCGCAACCACTAATTAATGTTGCAATAACAAATGCTGCAACTATTATTTTTGTTTTCGAGGTACTGGTTCTGCTCATGACCAAAGGTTATCTTTTCGCCAAAATAAAGGGAAAATTTGAGGTCAATCGCGAAGGTGAAATGGCTCCCAAAATGCTGGTATCCTTAGCCTCTAGCGAAAGGCTCTTCCTAAATGACATTTAAAGTGGGCGAAACCGTTGTTTATCCACACCA
>JBILCN010000041.1:0-7101 GCA_044353095.1 Candidatus Nanopelagicus sp. | reverse complement strand
CTGCACAGATCGAAGCAATCGAAAAGCGTACGATCAAAGGTGAAGAGAAGATCTACCTAGTTTTAAAGGTCGCCCAAGGCGATTTAACAGTCCGCGTCCCAGCCGAGAATATTGATCTAGTAGGCGTTCGCGATGTAGTTGATTCAGCCGGACTTGATCGAGTATTTAACGTTTTACGTCAGCCATACACCGAAGAGCCAACAAACTGGTCTCGTCGCTACAAAGCAAATGTTGAAAAGTTAGCCTCTGGTGATGTTATTAAGGTGGCCGAAGTTGTTCGCGATCTTTACCGTCGTGATCTAGATCGTGGCTTATCTGCTGGTGAGAAGCGCATGCTTTCAAAGGCAAAACAAATTTTAGTTTCAGAGCTAGCTCTTGCTGAGCGCACTGATGAAGTCAAAGCCGCAACCCTGCTTGATGAGGTACTAGCCTCTTAAGTTGGCAGTTCCTACTTGCCGCACATGATTAAAAAAACTGCAGCGATTATTGCTGGTGCAGGAAGTGGTCACAGGTTAGGTGCTGATTTACCAAAAGCACTTGTTAAATTAATTGATAAAACTTTGGTTGAGCACGCAGTTAATGCGCTAACACCTGTTGCTCAATTAATTGTAGTCACCGCACCCGCTGGCTTTGAAGATAAATTTAAAGAAATCCTTGGCGATCAGGTAAAAGTTATTACCGGCGGAGTCCTGCGAAGTGACAGTATCCGAATTGCGTTAAATGAGATTGGAAATGAGTACGAGTTTGTACTTGTGCACGATGCTGCCCGAGCTATTGCCTCAACCCAATTGGCAACAAAGGTAATTAATGAATTAGCAAATGGCGAACAAGCGGTAATTCCGGCACTAGATGTGGTTGACACAATCAAAGAGATTGATGCAAATGGTTATGTTCGAAATACACCAGAGCGCGCAAATCTTCGCGCCGTACAAACGCCACAGGGATTTTCAAAATCTGTGCTCGCCCACGCACATGCATCCGCTGAAGATGCAACTGATGATGCGGCATTGGTTGAAGCAATTGGAATAAAGGTCAAGGTAATTGCGGGTGAAGAGCGTGCTTTAAAAATTACCACAAAATCTGATTTAGCTCGCGCAGTTGAAATCTTGTTACCAAATACGCAAAAGGCAATAAGAGTTGGCATTGGCACAGATGCTCATGCATTTAGTGCAGATGCCTCGCGAAAACTTTGGCTGGCTGGTTTGCTTTGGGAAAATGAAATCGGAGTAGATGGTCACTCAGATGGTGATGTTGCAGCGCATGCTATTTGTGATGCACTTTTAGCAGCAGCAAATCTTGGCGATTTAGGAAGTAATTTTGGCGTAAGTGATCCAAAGTATGCAGGTGCATCAGGTGCTACTTTGCTTGCTGAAACATTAATTAAAGTTAATACGGCAGGCTTTGTTATTGAAAATGTTGCCGTACAAATTGTGGGCAACCGGCCAAAGATCGGCGCACGCAGATCAGAAGCAATTGCTGCGCTATCTAAAGCTCTAAATGGCGCGCAGGTATCAGTTTCTGCAACATCAACTGATGGCCTTGGCTTTACTGGTGAAGGCAAAGGCTTATCCGCGATCGCAACCGCTTTAATCATTAGTGCTAAGTAAAGTAAGAAGTAGAATTTAACAATGAGCGCACTTAATTTATATGACACAAAGAGTCGTAAAGTTGCGCCTTTTAAATCATTAAAACCGAAACAGGTCGGTATCTACTTATGTGGTGCCACCGTTCAAGCACCGCCGCATATTGGTCACATCAGAAGTGGTGTTAATTTTGATATTTTGCGCCGCTGGTTAATTGCAAGTGGATATGAAGTTACCTTTGTTCGCAATGTAACTGATATTGATGACAAGATTTTGCACAAAGCAGTTCATGAAGAGATCCCGTGGTGGGCGGTTGCGATGAAGTACGAGCGCGCATTTACCGATGCCTACAACGCATTAAATGTGTTACCGCCAACTTATGAGCCAAGAGCAACTGGCCACATAACTCAGATGGTGCAGTTAATGGAAAAGTTAATTAATAATGGATCAGCCTATGCCCCAGGAAATGGCGATGTTTATCTAGAGGTTCGTAAGTTAAAAGAGTACTTAACATTATCGAATCAAAAATTAGATGATCTGCAATCTGCAGATGATGCTGATTTAACATATAAAAAAGATCCACGTGATTTTGCATTATGGAAAGCGGCAAAATCTGGCGATCCATCTTGGCCAACACCATGGGGAGATGGCCGACCTGGTTGGCATCTTGAATGTTCAGCAATGGCACATGCTTATCTTGGTGAGGCCTTTGATATTCACGGTGGTGGTTTAGATTTAATTTTCCCTCATCATGAAAATGAGATTGCGCAATCACATGCTGCTGGTTACAAATTTGCAAATACTTGGATGCATAATGCTTGGGTAACAACATCTGGTGAAAAAATGAGTAAATCTTTAGGTAACTCATTACAGGTGCAAGAAATTTTAAAGAAGGTACGCGGCATTGAATTGCGTTGGTACTTAGGCAGTGCTCACTACCGATCAATGCTCGAGTTCTCCTTTGAAGCACTTGAAGAATCAGCGACTGCATTTGGCAGAATTGAAGCATTTCTAGCCCGCGCTAAATCAGTACTTGGTTCAGACCCAAAACCATTAATTGCCACCGAGTTTGCTTCGGCAATGAATGATGATTTAGCAGTTCCACAAGCATTGGCCTTTATCGCTGAAAGCATGCGAATTGGAAATAGCTCTGCCGATGATAAAAAAGTAATTGCTAAAACAGCTGGTGAAATACGAGGTGCGTTATCCATTTTGGGTTGTGATCCATTAGATCCGGTGTTTGCAACAAGTAAATCAAATGATGCAGCGATGGATGGCTTGATTAAGTTAGCGTTAGAACAGCGCGAAGCAGCAAGATTACGTAAAGATTTTGCAGCCGCAGATGCAATTAGAGATCAGATTGCATCCCTTGGTGTAATTGTTGAAGATACCCCTAATGGTCCAAGATGGAGTTACTAATGGTGCGTCCAGGTAAATCAAGAAAAGATCAACCAAAATCTAAAGAGCGATCAAGATCTAAAGAGAAACCACGCGCTAGCGAAAATGCAAAGCCACAGGGAAAGTACAAAGCCAGAAGTAAAGATGACAAGAAGCCCCGCTTTAAAGGTAAAGATCGCGAGATTTCACGTAAGCCAAACTTTCGCGAAGAGCGCAGAGAAAATCGCCGGCCAGATCGCCCAGAGAAAAGATTTGATCGCAAACAATCTGCGCAAGATGCAGTTGCTGGCAAGAACAGTGTTGTCGAAGCATTGCGGGCAAAGATTCCAGCCAAAGAGCTAGTCGTTGCAATTAAGGTAGAACTGGATGAGAAAATTTCAGAGGCGATTCGTTTAGCAAAAAACTCTGATCTGCCAATTAAAGAATTACCGCGCAGAGCATTAGATGAGCTAACTGGAAATGCCAATCATCAAGGCATTGCACTAGTCATTAAGCCATTTAATTACAGCGAGCTTGACCAGATAATTGCTAAGGCTAAAAAGCCGATGATGCTAATTGGTTTAGATGGAATTACTGATCCACACAATTTAGGTGCAGTTGTTAGATCGGCAGCAGCCTTTAGCGCAGATGGTGTTGTAATTCCAGAGCGACGAAATGCATCAATGACTGGATCAGCTTGGAAAGCATCCGCAGGAGCAGCAGCACGTATGCCGATTGCCCAAGTTACAAATTTAGTTCGCTCAATTGAGGATGCGAAAAAAGCTGGCTGTTTTGTAATTGGCCTTGATGCCGATGGTGATAGCGAGCTGTCAAAGATGAACCTAGCCAATGAATCGATCTACATAATCGTAGGCAGTGAAGGAAAAGGTTTATCAAGATTAGTTCGGGAAAAGTGTGATCTAGTTGTTTCAATCGCCATGCAATCTAATGTTGAATCACTAAACGCCTCGGTTGCAACTGCAATCACAATGCACTGGGTGGCAACAGAGCGAAGTAAGTAAATGCACTTTGATCGCTTTATCGCCCTCGGTGATTCAATGACCGAGGGAATGAGTGATGAAATAATCAATGGAAATTACCGCGGTTGGGCGGATCGAGTTGCTGATGTCCTTACAAAGGAGCAGCCAACTTTCACCTATGCCAACCTGGCAATACGTGGCAAATTACTTCGCCAGGTAGTTGAAGAACAGATTCCCAAAGCACTAAAGCTCATTGATGGTAAACAAACTTTAGTTTCATTTCATGCCGGCGCAAATGATGTGCTTAGACCAAATTACAAACCAGAGATCTCTTTGGCACAGTATGAAGCAGGGGTTAAGAAATTGTCTGAAGCAGGAGCAACAGTAATTGTTTTTACAGTAGTAGATAAGGTTGATGGCAAAGGTAAGACAGCAGATTTATGGCATCAAAGATTTAGCGCTTTTAATGAAAATATCAGAATGGTTGCCAGTAAATATCCCGTAATTTTATTTGAGGCAAGGGATGCCGAATTTTTAAATGATCGCAGATTCCTGGCATTTGATAGATTACATATGAATGCAGAAGGACATCGCCGATTAGCGCAAGCGGTCTTAGCTGGATTAGAAAAATCACATGATCCAAGTTGGCGAGATCCGCTACCACCTGCGAAGAAGAAAAATAAAGTTATTTCAACTGCAACAACTTTTGCTTGGATGATTACATTTGTTTTACCTTGGATATGGCGAAGGCTGCGGGGAAAATCATCCGGTGATGGGCGAAGCGGTAAATATGAAAGCCCAATCCGCTGGCCTCACTCTCCTTAAACTAATAAACACCTGCTGATTACCTGTTATTCATCTAACTAGAGCAAACTAGGCGCATGAGTTTGCCGATTATTTCTGAGAATCCACGTGATCGATTAATTGATCGCGAACTAAGTTGGCTCTCATTTAATGAGCGAGTTTTAGATTTAGCTGAGGATAAAAATATTCCACTGCTTGAGCGTTGCCGATTCCTGGCGATCTTTTCTTCAAACTTAGATGACTTTTATATGATCCGAGTTGCTTCATTGAAAATGAAGATTGAAAAGGGTTACTTCAAGGCAAACAGCGCAGGACTTACACCACAGGAATTAATGAAGGAGATTTCGGAGAAAACTCAAAAATTAATTAACCGGCAATCGATCTGTTTTCAAGAGAGCATCCTGCCTGAACTCGCAGCCAGTGGAATCGAGATTTCAACTTGGGATCAGCTATCGAAGGATGAGAAAAAATATGTCACAAAGATATTTAATGATCGAATCTTTCCAGTTTTAACCCCACTTGCAGTTGATCCTTCCCATCCATTCCCGTATATCTCTGGGCTCTCCTTGAATTTAGCAGTACTGGTAAAGCAGCCAGATACAAATGAGGAGTTATTTGCTCGAGTTAAAGTTCCGCAATCTCTGCCGCGATTTATTGAAACTCAAGAGTTAGAGTTTGGAAAGTTCATCTCACTCGAAAATGTCATTATTGCAAATTTAGAACACCTCTTTCCTGGTATGGAGATAGAGGATTACTACACCTTTAGATTAACAAGAAATGCCGATCTTGAAATTGAAGAAGATGAATCAGAGAACTTGCTTGAATCAATGGTGCAAGAGTTATTAAGGCGCAAATTTGGTCCACCAGTACGGCTTGAAGTTGATATTGATATCAAATCAGATTTGGTCAAGAAGTTAAAAGAGGAGTTATCGATTAAGGATGAGGATATTTTCCGCTATCCAGAGCCCCTTGATTTAACTGGCTTAAATCGAATCGCAGATCTTGATCGCCCAGAACTAAAATTTAAGCCATTTAAAAATCAAATCGCAAAGGAGCTACGCGAAGTAGATCCAGAGGATAGTGATGAGTTTTTTGCAGCAATCAGGCGCAAAGAGATACTCCTTCACCATCCTTATGATTCCTTTAACTCATCGGTTGTAAAGTTTTTAGAAACTGCAGCAAGAGATCCACACGTTTTGGCAATTAAACAAACTTTGTATCGAACTTCTGGTGACTCACCAATTGTTAGTGCATTAATAGAAGCAGCCGAGGCTGGAAAACAAGTTCTTGCAGTAATTGAGATCAGAGCTCGCTTTGATGAACAGGCGAATGTTCGTTGGGCAAGAAAGTTAGAGGATGTTGGTGTGCACGTTGTTTATGGCCTCGTTGGATTTAAAACACATGCCAAACTCTCACTCGTAGTGCGTGAAGAAGCGGGTGTTGTACGGCGCTACTGCCATGTTGGAACCGGAAATTACAATCCAAAGACCGCCAGAATGTATGAGGATTTAGGTTTGTTAAGCAGTGAATCTGATTTGGGTGAGGATTTGAATAAGTTGTTTAATCAGCTCTCTGGTTTTGCGCCATTATCTGAATACAAACGATTATTAGTAGCTCCTCGAACTGTGCGATCAGGTTTGCTTGAGCAAATAAACCGAGAGATTGAAAATCATTTAGCGGGTAAGCCAGCGGGAATAAGATTTAAATTAAACTCAATTTTGGACGAGGAGTTTGTAGAAGCGCTCTATCGTGCCTCACAAGCTGGTGTAAAGATTGATTTAATCGTAAGAGGAATCTGCGCGGTTCGTGCCGGAATTCCAGGAGTCTCAGAAAATATTCGAATCCGCTCACTTTTGGGCAGATTCTTAGAACACTCTCGAATTTTTCACTTTATTAATGGTGGTGATGATGAGATTTATATTGGATCAGCAGATCTAATGGATCGCAATCTAAGTCGAAGAGTTGAAAGCCTTGTTCGCATCGCGGAAACAGAACACAAAGCCTCTCTAATTGAGTTATTAGATGAGTATTTAAGTGATGAAATCGCTAACTGGCAGATGTTGCCAACTGGAAAATGGCAAAATATTGCAAAACTTTCCGACGGCACAGCAATTGAAAGTGTTCATCAGTTACTAATTAATAAGTATCGGATTGGCCAATGAGTTCATTAATTGTGGCTGCTGGCGCAGTAGTTTGGCGAAATAATTCGAAGGGTGTAACTGAAATCGCGGTAATTCATCGTCCGAAATATGATGATTATAGTTTACCGAAAGGAAAGATTGAACCTGGTGAATCTTTAATTACATGTGCATACCGTGAAGTTTTTGAAGAGAGTAATTTAGTAACACAGTTCGGCC
>JBILCN010000018.1:0-27886 GCA_044353095.1 Candidatus Nanopelagicus sp. | reverse complement strand
CCTTGCCGCCACCATCTTTAATTATCTTTAAATAAGTTTCAAGACTTGGCGCAACTGTCTTCTCTTCTAAATCAGGATCAAGAATGACCATGAGTTCATAACGACGCATTTTTTAAACCACCTCTGGACTAAAGCGGCTACGGAATTTCCGAAGCAGGTGTTGGGATAAGGGTAGCCGCAGCCGGTGTCAGCGAGAAATTGATGCGTGAGATCTGTTGATTTCGAAGGCTAATTTGTAAGCAAACCAGCTGATTCCGGCCACCCGGATCAAAATAGCTAGTGCGTACCCGCCCGCGGGTAATCCAAATTCAGCACCTTGATCTAACGCTAAGTATTGCCAGATTGCTAAGTGATAAATCAACTCAGTCACTTGCCAGATCCAAAAGGCAGAAATTTGTTTACGTTGCTGCATCGCAATAATTGCAAGTGGTGTCAACCATAAAATATATTGCGGTGAGTAAACCTTAGCTAAGGTAGTAAAGATTAAAATTAGAAAAAATGAAATTTGGGCCAAGCTGGGAGTTTTATTTAACTTAATTAACCAGATAGCAAATCCAATAAATGCCAGAATTGAAATAAAGCTGTAAAGATTATTTAAGCCAGATAGGTTAAAGCCAAAGATATTTAAGGCAAACCAAATCGAACCAAAATCTGGACCCCGATCAAGGTTTAATCTAAAGAAGCGCCACCAGCCATCAAATGAGGTAATAATGATTGGTAGATTTATTGCTAGCCAAAAAATACTTACAGTAAAAAGGTATGAACGTAATTGTTTTAATTGCTGATTGCGCCACAACAAAATTATTGCTGGCAGAAGTAAAACTATTGGAAAAAACTTGGTAGAGATTGAGATAGCAAGTGCAATTGCGCTGGCCTCATATTTTTTATTATCAAAGTAGTAAATTGAAAGCAGCAAAGTGATTACCGCCCAAAGATCCCAATTTATAAAGAGTGAGGCAATAACGGCAGGTGCTAGTGGAAATAAATAGGAGTGCTCTGGTTTCATCTTTCTGAGCAAAAGTCCAATAGCGATAAAACAGCCAATTAAGAGCAAAACATTTATATCAAAGAACCAGCGATATGAATTTTCAGCCGGCACAATAAATGAGATCAACCAATTGCCTAATCCAATAATTGGTGGATACTCCATTGCGTTATCAGCTGAGAGATAAGGCCAGGTGTTATCGATTAATCCTCGCTCGCCAAATAATGCGGGAATATCGGTATAACAAGCGTGTACATAATTATCGGGGGATTGAAAATCATTTGTTCGGCAGTGATTAAATTTTGTAACTGAGATTAAAGCGCAGCCAATTAAAATTAAGGCAAACTTCACTTTCAGAGTTATGGCTTAACTTCTCTTCTTTGGTTTTGGTGTTGGCGATGGTGGGATCAATGCTGGGTCCATTGTTGGAACTGCATTTATATAATCAACTGGATCGGTGCCACCAATGTTTGTTCGTTCTGGGAATTGTTGAATTGGAGCCCGGCCTAGATAAGCCTTTACATATGCCGCCCAAATACGTGCCGGGAATGATCCACCGGTAACTGAAGTTAAACCACCAATTCCATTTAATGTTTGGGTTGCATCATCGCGATAGAAAGCAACACTTGCAGCAACCTCGGGTGTGTAACCGGAGTACCAAGCTGCGGCGTTGTCATTTGAGGTTCCGGTTTTTCCAGCTGATGGTCGAGCAAGACGGGCGCCAACAATTCCACCGGTTCCGGCAACTGTTGTTCGATACAACGCGTATGTTAAATCTGCCATTACCTCTTTACTAAATACTTCTTGCGCTTGAATTCGCCCTTGATACAAGATTCCTTTATTTGGACCTTGTACCTCATTGATAATAAATGGTTTTGCATAAACACCTTGTGCCGCAAAGGTTGCGTAAGCATTAGCAACATCAATTACATGCGGGCTAGATGAGCCAAGTGTTACAGAGGGTGAAGCCACCATCTCAACTGAATCTGGAATTCCAGCACGTCTTGCAACATCTACTACTTTGTCTACGCCAACTTTAATTCCTAGTGGTACATAAATAGTATTTATTGATTCCTCAGTTGCGGTCAGCAGTGAGACATCTCCCAAATTTTTGCCGCCGTAATTATTTACAACATATGGCCGACCGATTCCATCATCGTAAACCTTTGGTGAATCACCATTCCATACTGAAGATAATGGAATTCCCGCCTCTAGCGCTGCGACTAACGCAAATGGTTTAAAGGAGGAACCACCGGAAGCAATGCCTTGAGTTGCTGCATTAAATTGATACTTTAAATAATCCTTACCGCCGTACATCGCCAAGATTTCACCGGTACCTGGCTTAATTGAAACCAAGCCAATATGCAAATTCTCTGGCACTTTAACTGGTGCTTCTTGATTAACCGCTGCAACCGCTGCTTCTTGAGCCTCTTTAACTAATGTGGTTTTAATAATGTATCCGCCGATTAGCAATTGTTCATCGGTAAAACCAAGTTGATTTAATTCACGTTCTACCCAAGAAATTACATAACCCTTTGGTCCAGATAGCGCTCCTGATGAGACTCGTGGATTAATCAATGGAAATTTAGCTTTGCTTGCTTGTTCCTGTGTTAACCACTTCTCCTCAACCATGCCATCAATTACGTAGGCGAAGCGAGCTTCTAATCTAGGTAGATTCTCTTCCTTAAAGCCAGGATCATATAAACCTGGGCTTCGCAAAATAGAGGCAAGAACAGCTGCTTGTGAAACATTTAATTTATCAACTGTGGTTCCAAAGTAAAGTTGAGAAGCGGTTTGTACACCGTATGAGCCTCGGCCAAAATAAATAGTATTTAAGTAATTTTCAAAGATTTGATCCTTGGAGAACTGATTCTCTAATTTGATTGCAATTATTAACTCTTTAACTTTACGAACAATACTTCGCTCTGGTGTTAAAAATGCAGTCTTGGCATATTGCTGAGTGATAGTTGAACCACCGCGGCCTTGGCCGAAAGAAATAATATTGTCGAGTGCGGCTTGTGCTAACGCAGTTACGCTAAAAGCTTTGTTGGTATAAAAATTACGATCTTCCGCCGCCATCACCGCTTGTCGAACAGTTAATGGAATTTGTGCAAGTGTTACTACGGTTCGATTTTCAGAGCCAATTCGACCAATCTCAGAGCCATCGGCGTATTGAATAATTGTTGATTGCGAATTTACGTAAGCATTTGGATCTGGAATAGAGACGGTGAAGTAAGCGAAAACAAAGATGAATACGCCAGTTACAAACCCAAAGCCGGTAATTAAAACCGCAATTCTGGGTAATCGCTCCCGCAAATTATTCATAGCCTAACTTTACTCGTTATCAATCATCATCGGCGAGTGTACGAACTTTGCGGGGTGGCTTGCGGTACTTGCCATCACCCAATATGAATGATGAGACGAGATGGTTCCAATGACAACTGGTGCAAATCTCGACAACGTAGACGCGAAACTCACCAAACTCACTTTGCATTTGCGCCAATTCTGTTTCATTCTTAATTCGACCTGAGTATTGGCCGAGTTGATCCCCAAAGGCGTAACGTAGTTCTACGATCTTAAATTTCTTGCAAACTGGACATGCACGATTTGTTAACAAGCCATGATATTTCGCAGCCCGTCGAAGATATGGATCAGCATCACATGCATCCATTGCAGATGCTGCTCCTTGAAACAAGGCAATTAAAGTTCTGCGCTTGCTCAGTGAGTAGTCGATCGTGGATCGCATAGTCTTGAAGGTTGCGAACATAAGATCCAAGATTAATAGGTATTTAATAACTACGCTGGTGGAATGGGGATTTGGCCGGTTGGTAAAGAGTCCAGATTAAATCGAATCCTCACTGTGCGGTGGAGCGGGCAGTTAACTGATGGCTTATTTCAATCAGCACTAGCTAGCTTTGTTTTATTCTCACCAGAACGAGCCCCTGATGCAATGTCAGCTGCAATCGCTTTTGCAGTTGTGTTATTGCCGTACTCATTAATTGGCCCTTATGTCGGAACTATTCTGGATAGATTCTCCCGCCAAAGAATTATTAGGTATTGCAATTTAATTCGCGCTACTAATTTATTGATCATCGCCTACCTAGTTAGCAATGGTGCAACGGGATTACTGCTAACTTTTTTTGTGCTGATCGCCTTTGGTGTTAACCGATTAATTTTAGCTGGCTTATCAGCTGGCCTTCCATTGTTAGTAAAAAAAGAGGAGTTAATTGCTGCTAACGCCCTTGCCGTAACGGGTGGCACAATTTTTGTTGTAATTGGTGGTGGGTTAGGAATTGCAGTAAAAAACTTTATTACAAGATCAAATAATGCTGATATTGCAGATGCAATTGTTATTTTAATTGCGGCCCTTGGATTTACCTTCGCTGCACTTGCAACAGTTAGATTAGGAAAGTTTGAAATTGGCCCCCACGAAAATGAGATTTCAAATGAGGGCCGAGGTTTTAAAGAGATGCTGGAAGGTTTTAATATATTGCGCAATCACAAAGATGCCCTTCGTGGCATCGTCGCAGTTGGTATACAGCGTGGCGGAATTACTGCTTTAACCTTAATGGCATTGTTGTTAGAGCGAAATCTTTTTAACTCCAGTGATGATCCAGATGCTGGTTTAGCGGGCTTTGGTGTTGCACTTGCAATCGCTGGTATTGGAATTGGAATTGGTGCAATTATTTCACCTTATGGCGTTATTAAATTTGGTCGACACTTATGGATGCGAATTTTAATGTTCTCTTGTTTACCTTGGTTATTAATTTTTGCAATTGATATAAATGAGATATCGATGATTGTTTGTGCATTTTTTGTCGGGTTATGTGGCCAGGGAATTAAGGTCACAAATGATGCACTTGTGCAATCAAAGATTAAGGATGAGTTCCGCGGACGAGTATTCGCTTTTTATGATGTTGCCGTAAATGCTGGAATTGTTTCCTCAGCAATTATTGCGGCAATTGTTTTACCAAAAACTGGTGACTCTAATTTGTTACCAATACTTATTGCAGGTGCCTATTTATTTGCTGCTGCCGTTGTCTTACGTGGTGCTAATTTTTCGCACGCCACCAAGTAAGCAGCTCTTGGGTCGCTTTTTCTACTCCTAAAGGCCCATGTTCAAGCCGCAGCTCTAGCAAGTAGTTGTATGCCTCACCGACCACTGGCGATGGTTTAACTCCTAAGATTTTCATTATTTCATCGCCATCGATGTCAGGGCGAATTTTGTTTAACTCCTCCTGCATCATTAATTGAACAATTCGCTCTTCTAGTTGATCATAAATGCGCGCCAGTGATTCTGCCTTTTTCTTATTTCTTGTAGTGCAATCAGCTCGAGTTAAAAGGTGTAGATGAATTAACAAATCTTCGGCATCGCGTACGTACCTTCGTACTGCAGAATCAGTCCATTCACCGTTGCCATATCCGTGAAAGCGCAGATGTAAAAATACTAACTTTGCTACATCTTTAATTACATGATTATCAAAGCGCAAAGTTCGTAGGCGCTCCTTTGTCATGCGAGAACCAACTACCTCATGGTGATGAAATGAAACGCCACCGCTTGGAATTAACTCCTTAGTTTTTGGTTTACCAATGTCATGCATTAAAGCCGCTAGCCGCAAAGTTAAATTTGGGCCATCTAATCTCTCTTCCAAAGCAATTGCTTGTTCTAACACCGTCAGGGTGTGCTCATAGACATCTTTATGGTGATGGTGCTCATCAATCTCTAATTTTAATTTAGGAATTTCTGGCAAAAATTTATCTGCTAAACCAGTTTCCACTAATAATGTTATTCCCATCCGCGGGTTTGGGCTCATTAAAGTTTTAACAAACTCATCTCGAATTCGTTCTGCTGAAATAATACTTAATCGATCCGCCATTTTTTTGATTGCAGTAATGACTGAGTCATCAACAGCAAAGTTTAATTGGCTCATAAATCGTGCCGCTCTCATCATACGAAGTGGATCATCACTAAAGGAGTCTTCGGCTTTGCCGGGTGTTTTAATTATTTTATTTTGTAGATCGATGATGCCATTAAATAAATCAATAAAGGTTGGTGATTCTGTAGTTAACTCCAGGGCCATTGCATTAATTGTGAAATCTCTACGTTTTAAATCACCCTCAATGTTTTCACCAAATTGCACATCAGGTTTGCGTGAATCAACCTCATAACTTTCGCTGCGATATGTTGTTACTTCAACTTCGATATCACCTTTACGAGCAGCGATAGTTCCAAACTCTGCGCCAATTTCCCAAACGGTATCTGCCCAACTTGTTAAAATTTTCTTACTTTCAGCTGGTTTAGCATTTGTTGTGAAATCTAAGTCATTTCCTAATCGACCTAAAATTGCATCGCGGACCGGTCCACCAACTAGCGCTAACTTAAATCCTGCTGCTTTAAAAGCTGCCGCCAACTGAGTTGATTCGGGTGCTCGCTCAATCAGTGTCGAGATGGCAAGTTGTGTTGCCGCATTCACTGAAGTGCTCATGGTGCCTAAGGTTAGAGCAGAGGGGTGGGCGGTAGCCTTAGGTTATGACCCCAGCAGAAAATGCGGGTGGCAAACAGGATTCAACCAATGTGCGCAAAGGCGGACAAAAAACTGGTTCTGGTAGGCCAGCCAAAAAGAGTAATTCAAATAAGAAAGCCCAAAACAGCTCTCGATATGCAAAACGTGTTGATGAGGTTAGCGCGGGTGGATTAGTCATTGATAAAAGTGGCACAAAAGGATTGTTAATTGGTCGACTAGATCCAAAAGATGCATCCCACGAGCGTTTGTTGTGGTCGCTGCCAAAGGGACATATTGAAGAGGGTGAATCACCCGAGCAAGCTGCAATTCGTGAGGTTGAAGAAGAGACTGGAATTAAAAGTGAGATTGTTCGTTCATTAGGAGTAATTGATTTTTGGTTTATGGCAAGTGGTAAACGAATTCATAAAACCGTTCACCATTTTTTGTTTAAAGAGATCGGCGGAAAGTTAGCGCCACAAGTTACCGAGGTCGATGATGTGCAGTGGTTTCCGATTGAAGAAATTGTAAGTAAGTTGGCATACCCTGATGAACGTAAATTGATTGCAAAATCTGGTGAATTAAAACCGTGAGACGGTTAATATTTTTTGTTTTAACTTTAATTTTTATAGCACCACTTTCAACCCTTAATCCTGCAAACGCAGCAACTCCATTACTTATTACTGAACCCACGCACCGGTTATTTGATGGCAAATTTATAAATGATGAGTTGGCCGAGAAATTACTTCCGACCGGTGAGTTAGGTAAGTTGGTTTTTTCAAGTGCAAACTTTGGGAAAAGTTGGTTAGTTGATCCGGCAACCTTGGCCGAGATAACCGCCATGAGTAATGGTTATGGAGTAATTGATGGCAGCACACCCGCAGGGCAAGAGATTGCAAAAGCTTGGTTGGGTCAGTTCAATCAAATCACTAGATCTCGCCCGATTGCAGCTTTGATCTACGGTAGTCCATCTAAATTTTGGTTAGATAAATTAATTCCTGCCGAGGTTGAGTATTTGCAAGCAATCAGCAAGATTAAATTAGAAGAGTACTTAGGTAGGGCAGTAGATGGCGCAGTTTCAACAACTGCTGAACGGCAAAAAATAAGTAATCAAATGCAAAATACATTTGTCTTTGCTATAAAACAATTTGATCTGATGAGCACCTTGGTTGATGAAAAAGAGTTTGACTTATTGAAGCTGCGAATGACACAACTATTAAATCCTAATATTGCCGGCGATGATTTAAACCAGCTTTACAATGATTTTCAAACGTCCCTTAATGGAACTCGAAATAAATTAAGAATTAGTAAAAGTAAATTTACAGTCACATCCAGTAAACAAAAATTACCAATTACCGTAATTAATGACTTCAATTCACCTGTTAAGTTAAAACTAACCACTCGACCATTGACTAGCAAAGTTTTGGTACGTCCTACCGATGCAATTGAAATACCAGCTAACTCTAAAATTCAGGTGCTGCTGCCGATTGAGGTAGTTGCTTCTGGCCAGACTCTGCTGCTTGCACAGTTAACTAATTTAGAGAATAAGCCGGTTGGTTTTCCGGTAAATATTACTTTGAACTTATCTGTAATTAGTCCCGCCGCTACCTGGATAACATCAGGGGCCGCGGTAATTTTATTTGCAGCAGCGGTAATTCAAAGTGTTCGAAGATTCCGCAAGGGACAAAAAGGGTCAGCTGATGGAAAATAATTCAATCGCAAAGGCCTCTACCTTGATGGCGGCGGGCACAATTGTTTCACGCATTACTGGCTTAATTCGAAATCTGCTTTTAGTTGCTTTACTTGGTACCGCTTTACTTGGTGATACTTACAATGTTGCAAATACGATGCCAAATATTTTGTATAACTTACTTATTGGTGGAGCGTTAACCGCAGTTTTTGTGCCGCAGATTGTTCGATCACTTCGCGATAGCGATGGTGGCAATGCATTTATTTCCAGATTATTTACTGCAACTGTTTTATTCTTACTTTCTTTAACTTTGATTGGAATTTGGTTAGCCCCACAAATCGTCAATATCTATGCGCCTAAATTTAATGGTTTACCAGAGTTTGAGGTAACTGTTTTATTTATGCGTTACTGTCTGCCGCAAATTTTCTTCCTGGGTTTATTTGCTTTACTTGGTCAGATTGCTAATGCGAAAGGCAGATTTGGCCCAATGATGTGGGCGCCCGTTATTAATAATTTAATTGTGATTGGCTTATTTGGTTGGTATTTACAAAACCGCGAAGAGTTAAGCATTGGCAGTATAACTACTAATGATATTTATTGGCTTGGCGCTGGTACATCATTTGGTTACTTAGCCCAAGCCGCAATTTTATTTCCTGTGGTTTATCGCAGTGGTGTGCGGTTGTCATTAAAATTTGATTTAAAAAATACACAATTATTCAACTCAATCAAGCTAGCGGGTTGGTCATTCTTATATGCATTGATTAGTCAGTTGTCATACTTGGTGACAATTATTATTGCAACAAGTGCTGCAGTTGATAGTGCAGCCGATGGCATAACAACTGGTGTTGGCTATACCCCATATGCAAATGCATATTTGATCTTAATTCTGCCTCATTCGATTATCACTGTTTCAGTTATGACCGCATTGTTACCAAAATTAGCTAACTTGGTTATTGATCAGAAAGTTCCAGAGATCAAGAGTGAGTTAAGCAATGCAATCAAGGTGGTTGGTGTCTTCATTGTTCCTGCTTCACTTATCTTTTTATTCTTTGGTCCATTAATTGCCCGTACCTTGTACTTTGGAATCTCTGCAGATGATGCAAATTACCTTGGTTACACTCTGGCTGGTTTTGCACTTGGTCTAATTCCAGTAAGTATTAATCTGATTTTGCTTCGTGGCTTAAACGCTTTTGAAAATCTTAAGGCGCAAGTAATTGGTAATTTCATTATGAACCTAATCTCAGTTCTATTATCTGTGCTTGCAGCTATTTACATTGAATCTAAATGGGTTGTGGTCGCGATGGCAGTTATCTTTACCGTTCATTACTTTATTGGTGTTGGAATTAGCTTTTATTTAATAAAGAGACATCAAATTAACTTAGCCATTCCAGCTATTGCCATTCATTACTTCAAGTTGATTGCAATCTTTACGGTCGCAATTGCGCCAATATTTTTAATTCGAGACTCTTTGCCGGGTGGGAATTTAATTCAATTAATTCTTGTTACAGCAGTTAGTACCTTAATTTATTTAATTTTAGGCTTTGTATTTAAAGTTAAAGAGATCAAAAGTGCGATTAAATTAATCAGCGGATCGGTGAGGTAGGATCAGATTATGAGTGATATTAATGAGGTAGTAATTGTCGGCAGTGGTCCGGCTGGCTACACCGCCGCAATCTATGCAGCACGTGCCCAGTTAAAACCAATTATTTATGAGGGTTCAGTTACTGCTGGTGGTGCCTTAATGAATACCACCGAGGTAGAAAATTTTCCTGGTTTTCCAACTGGCGTAATGGGCCCAGAGTTAATGGAGTCGATGCGCAAGCAGGTTGAAAGATTTGATTGCAAAATTATTACCGATGACATTGTGGAAATGAAATTAACTGGTGAAATTAAAGAGGTAACTGATGGCTCTGGAAATACAGTAAAAGCTAAAGCGGTTATTTTGGCAATGGGCTCTGCGTATAAAGAGATTGGTTTACCAAATGAGAAGCGGTTATCTGGCCATGGAGTTTCATGGTGTGCAACTTGCGATGGTTTTTTCTTCCGCGACCAAGTAATTGCAGTTGTTGGTGGCGGAGATTCTGCGATGGAGGAAGCAACTTTCCTAACTAAGTTTGCAAGCAAGGTAGTTTTAATTCATCGTCGCGATACATTCCGTGCTTCAAAAATTATGATTGATCGAGTAAAAGCCAATCCTAAAATTGAACTTTTAATGAATCATGAAGTAATTGATGTATTGGGTGATAACAAGGTTGTTGGCTTGAAGGTAAAAAATACTGTGACGGGTGAGGAATCAACTAAGGATTTCACTGGATTATTTGTTGCCATCGGACATATTCCAAGGAGTGAGTTAATTGTTGGTCAGGTTGATTTAAATGCTGAAGGGTATGTAAATGTAGTTGGTCGTTCAACCAGCACAAATCTGCCAGGAGTTTTTGCCTGCGGTGATCTAGTTGATTTCACCTATCGCCAAGCAATTACCGCTGCCGGCTCGGGCTGTGCTGCTGCTCTAGACGCAGAGCGCTTTCTGTCTGGCCATTAATAACCAAACAATTTTTGGGAATTAAAAGTAGAATCTAGGCATTACACAGAGTGGGTGAAACAAATTTAAAGGAGATGTCATGGCAACTACAAAGGTAACTACCGCAGATTTTGATGAAATTGTATTAAAAAGCTCAACTCCAGTACTGGTTGATTTCTGGGCAGAGTGGTGTGGACCATGTCGCGCAGTTGGTCCAATTCTGGAAGAGATCTCAAATGAGCATGGCAGCAAACTTAAGATTGTTAAGTTAAATACTGATGAAGAACAAGCAATTGCGATGAAGTACGGCATCTCATCAATTCCAACAATGAATGTTTTTGTAAATGGTGAAGTAGTGAAAACTATTGTTGGCGCTAAGCCAAAGCCAGCATTACTAAAGGATTTAGAGAGCTTTATTAAGTAATTTGTTTTACTAATCAAAGATGAACTACTTATGAGCAAAGACTTAACTAAGGGCGATCGCGGTGATGCGGTCGCCCTCTTCGTTAACATTTTAATTCGCCTTGGATTTCTAAATAAAGCGACAGATAATTTTGATGATGCTGTCGAGGAAGCGGTTAAAGCTTTCCAACAAGAGCGTGGTTTAAAGGTTACGGGTGTTATTGATCAGGTAAGTGCTCGTGCGCTAGAAGAGGCTAGATATAAATTAGGTGATCGAGTACTAGCTTTAAACTCAACGGCGCTTATGCATGGTGATGATGTCAGTAATTTGCAATCACGTTTAGTTGAGATGGGATTTAATTGCGGGAAGATTGATGGCGTTTACGGCTTGCTAACTGAGTTGGCGGTTAAAGAGTTTCAAAAATCTGTAGGTGTAGTTGTTGATGGAAAGTGCGGGCCGGGAACTCTGATCGCCTTAATGCGATTAGTAAAAACTGTTTCTGGTGGCGCTCCTAGTGCGCTTCGGGAAAGTACAAAACATGCGGTTCGAAGCCCAGCTTTAGCAAATAAAATTATTGTGATTGATCCAAGTTGGGGTGGGGATTTTAAAGGCGAGGTCGCAAATGGTGTCGCAGAGGCAGAACTAGTCTTTGATATCGCCCAACGATTAGAGGGAAGATTGTTAGCGTTGGGTGTAACAGTTCTTTTAACGCGCAGTGCTAAAAACTCACCACTTGAGAATGAGCGAATTGAGTTAGCAAACTCTGTTAATGCTGATTTATTTATTGCATTGAAGGTAGATAGCAGTGCAAATACCAAAGCCAATGGTGTTGCTACTTATTACTATGGCCGTGATGTTCAAGGAGTTCACTCTGTAGTTGGTGAGCGATTTGCCACCTTAATTCAGCGAGAGATTTGTGCACGTACTGATTTATTAAATTGTCGAACCCATGGCAAAAGTTGGGATATTTTGCGATTAACAAAAGCACCTGCGGTTCGCATTGATCTTGGCTATCTTTCAAATCCAGGGGATGCAAAACGATTAAGTGACCCGCAATTTCGTGACTCATTAGTAGAAGCGATTTTGGTAGCGATTCAACGGCTTTATTTATCAGCCGAGGATGATGCAAAGACTGGCACCTTGCGGCTATCTGATTTACGTCGTGCGGGATTGCGCAATTAATTAACGTAATTGGCCATTGCTGTGGCAGAGTTTGTTTATGAAAAATGAGCCAGCTCGAGTTAGAACCGGGTTACCTGAGAATTTAACCCAGCGTTTTGCTCATCGCGCCGCTCATATGAAGCCCAGTGAGATCCGCTCATTATTTGCGGTCGCTTCCCGGCCAGAGATTGTCTCTTTAGCTGGCGGTATGCCAAATCTTTCTGCATTGCCAATGGAGATGATGGCATCGGTTGTTCAAAAATTAATTTTAGATAATGGTTCAGAAGCTTTGCAGTATGGCAGCGGCCAAGGCCACCCAAGATTACGTGAACAGATTTGCGACATGATGGCACTTGAAGGAATTCGAGCTCATCCAGATGATGTAATCGTGACAACTGGTTCACAGCAAGCACTTGATTTAATCTCTAGAATTTTTATTGACCCAGATGATGTAGTTCTAGTTGAAGCACCTTCATATGTCGGCGCACTTGGAACTTTTCGTCAATATGAAGCACAAGTAGTTCATGTTGCAATGGATGATCACGGTTTAATCCCAGAAGCACTTCGTGAGGCAATTGCCGCAACTCGCGCTGCTGGTCGCAAAATTAAGTTTTTGTATTTAATCCCAAATTATCAAAACCCAGCAGGTGTATTGCTGCCAGCTGAACGTAGAACTGAAATTTTAGAAATCTGTCGGGAAGAAAAAATTTTTGTAGTTGAAGATAATCCTTATGGTTTATTGGGATTTGATAAGCCATCACCGAACGCTATGCGGGCTGAAGATTCAGAGAATGTTATTTACTTAGGTTCATTCTCTAAAACTATTGCCCCTGGATTTCGAGTTGGCTGGGCGTTAGTTCCACAATCTTTAAAGGAGAAGTTGGTAATTGCATCTGAATCCTCAATTTTGTGTCCATCAAACTTTACCCAACTTGCAATCTCAAGTTACCTGGCGGATCAACCATGGCGAGATCAGATCGCCTCATTTGCTAAGTTATATAAGGTTCGCCGCGATGCCGCTCTTGAGTCTTTAGATAAGTACTTCCCAAAAAATGCTACCTGGACAAAACCAGCGGGTGGTTTTTATATTTGGGTAACACTTCCACCTGAGATTGATACAAATGCATTGGCGCCAAAGGCGATTGTGGCGAAGGTGGCTTATGTGCCGGGCACTGCTTTTTACGCCGATGGTTTTGGTTCATGGTCATTGCGACTTTCATACTGCCACCCAACACCTGAACGTATTAGAGAGGGAATTAAAGCTTTAGGTGGCGTAATTAAAAATGAGATGGAACAGCGTTCAATTAATTAATAAGTTTTGTAATTCGCTCTAAATCCTCAACTGTTGCAAACTCGATCACAATCTTTCCTTTTTTCTTACCTAGCTCAACACTGACCCGGGTGTCCAAGGTGTCAGATAATTGATCACCAATCTCCTTTAATCTTGGGGCTAATAATTTGCCGCGTTTGATACTGCCACCCTTGATTTTGGCTCCTCCGGTAGCAACAATCTCTTCAACTGCGCGAACTGTTAAACCTTCAGCAACAATGCGGTTTGCTAGCGCCTCAATCTCTTTCTCATCACTTAATGACAAAAGTGCACGTGCATGTCCTGCTGTTAACACACCAGCTGCTACCCGTCGTTGCACTGATGCAGGCAGATTTAACAATCTCATTGTGTTTGTAATTGCTGGACGTGATTTTCCTAATCGATCCGCCAACTCATCATGGGTATAGCCAAAATCATTTAGTAATTGTTGATATGCCGCGCCCTCTTCAAGTGGATTAAGTTGGCTGCGATGAATATTTTCAACTAATGCTTCACGCAGTAATTGATCATCTGGAGTTTGACGAATAATTACTGGAATAGATTTTAAGCCGGCAAGTTTTGAGGCGCGGTATCTGCGCTCTCCCATAATTAACTGATACTTGCCACCACCAATTGATCTAACAACTGGCGGTTGTAATAAACCAACCTCTTTAATGGAAGCTGCTAACTCGTTTAATTGTTCTTCATCAAAAACAGTTCTTGGTTGTTTTGGATTTGGTGAGATTAAATTAATATCTATTTCATTTCGGTCTGCAACAACTACACCGCTAGCAGTAGTAGTTTCTGCTGGTATTACTGAGTTTGGAATTAATGCATCTAGGCCGCGTCCTAGGCCACCTTTACGTGTTGACATTTATGATGCGCTTTCATTTGTAAGTTTTGGATTTAAATTATTAATTGGTGCACCGCCGCGATTTGCAATCTCTCGAGCAACACTTAGATAAGCAATTGCGCCAGGAGATGCCGCGTCATATGTCATTACTGTTTGTCCATAAGATGGCGCCTCTGAAACTCGAACCGCTCGTGGGATTGGAATATCAATTAACTCGCGTGGAAAATGTTTCTTTACATTATCTGCCACATCACTAGCTAATCTTGTTCTGCTATCAAACATTGTTAGGACAATTGTGGTTAATGAGATCTTTGGATTTAATCGCTTTTGAACTTCACTTAAAGTTTCAAGCAGTAATGACAAGCCTTCTAGTGAGTAGTACTCGCATTGAATTGGAACTAAAACTTCATCCGCTGCAGCTAATGCATTAATGGTTAATAATCCAAGTGATGGTGGGCAATCAATAAATACATAATCAAATCTTTGTCCCGCACTTTGTCTTGCTTCTAAGAAGTTAAGTAATGAACTTTTTAATCTAAACTCTCGAGCAACTGCTGGTACCAATAAAATTTCAGCACCCGCTAACTCACTGTTTGCTGGGATTGCTTCTAGGTGAGGAAAGCCAGCAACCTTTACTGCGACCTGTTCCATAGCGAGATCATTAATTAAAACCTCATACATTCCGGCGGAGATTGCACGGTCAATTCCAAAGGCGGTTGATGCATTTCCTTGTGGATCTAAATCAACAACTAAAACCTTTAACCCACCCATGGCCAGGGCGGCGGCAAGATTGACTGCGGTGGTGGTTTTTCCAACCCCACCCTTTTGATTGGCTACGGTAAAGATTCGGGTTTTAAGGGGAGCAACCATTGGCTCTTTTAATCTGCGGACACCAATAACAGCCTTGGTGGCTGATGTTTCCCGTGAAACATTTTCGGTGCTCATGGGCGGAAGTTAAGCACCTTTTTTGACTTGAATGACCCTGGCAATCGGTAGGTTGGGGAGGGAAATCTCATGTAGTTGGGCGGTTGAGCCTTTTTTGAAGGTGGTTGCCTGGATTTCATCCGCCGCAGACTCCCCCTTCATCGCCATTAATGAGCCGGCCTTGGGAATCATGTGCCAGGAGATATCCATGAGTTTTTCTAGGGGTGCGACCGCTCTGGCGGTAACTACCTCAAACTGTTTTTTGACCCGTTCTGCCCGACCTCTTATTACCTCTATATCAAGGGCAAGTTCGGCGACTACCTCATTTAAAAAATCTACTCTGCGTTGTAGGGGTTCAACCAGGGTTACCTTCAGATCTGGCCGAGCAAGTGCGATCACAACTCCTGGTAGGCCTGCGCCAGAGCCAATATCTACTACCCGAACGCCCTGCGGAATGATTGTGGTGATTGGGATGCAGTTAGCAATATGTCGCTCCCAGATTCGATCCCCTTCTTTTGGGCCGATCAAGCCCCGCTCAATTCCAGCACCCGCCAAAAGTTGGGCGTACCGCTGGATTTGATCCTCTTGGCCCTTAAAGTAGGCAAGAAGCTCGGGGGTGGGTTTCACGTGAAACTTAAATTTAGGCTGGAAGAACTACTACGCAGCGATCTGGGTCTTCGCCCTCAGATTCGCTAGTAAGCCCAATCTCTTGAATGGTGTCATGGACAACCTTGCGCTCGAAGGCGTTCATTGGTCGTAGCTTCACAGATTCACCGGTGGACTTAACCTCCTCGGCAACCTCTTTTGCCAACTTAGCCAACTCCTCTTTTTTATCACTGCGAAAGCCATCAATATCAAGCATTAATCGGCTGCGCTCACCTAGGGAGGTTTGAACAGCTAGGCGGGTTAGCTCTTGAAGAGCATCTAAAACCTCACCGCGTGCGCCAACTAGGTGGTTTAACTTTCCACCAGCGATAGCCAAAGCGGCTCGGTCATTTTCAACATCGATATCGATGTCCCCGTCAAGATCAGCAATATCTAGCAACCCCTCAAGGTAATCAGCTGCAACATCACCCTCCTCCTCCAGTCTTGCGACCAAAGACTTCTTCTCTACTGCCTTCTCTTCAACCTTTTCACTCATTTTAGCTCCAACTTCCTATTTGTAATGATTTGATAGTTTTTGTACTGATTTGTGACTAACGCTTCTTTTTCTTCTTCTTTGGTTGTTTTCGCTGACCTTTTGGCTCCTCAACCGCAACCGATCCACCCTCAGAGTTAGTAGTTGGATCATCTGGATTAGGAATTACACCTTTTTCAATCTTTTTCTTTTGTAACTCTTCATAGGCAGGAGAACCTGGTGTTGGGTTTCGCTTAATTACATAATATTGCTGGCCCCAAGTCCAAAGGTTTGTGGTTGACCAGTAAATTAAAACTCCGATTGGAAAGTTAACACCAGTTACCGCAAATATCACTGGGAATAAATAAAGCATAATTTTTTGCTGTTGCAACATCATGTTATTTGATGAGTCCATCTTTGGCATTCCCTTAACCATTAATTGGCGTTGGGTAGTAAAGGTGGTTGCTGACATAAAGATAATTAAAATAACTGAAATTAATTTTGTGGTGCTATCTGATGTTCCTAAAAATGTGCCAGACAGCGGAGCGCCAAAAAAGTTAGCTTGCTGTGCTGATATTAAGTACTCGCCTTTTAAGAAACCATGTGGCCGATTTTGGCTAATTCCATTAAGTACAGTGAAGAGTGCGAAGAAGATTGGGGCTTGGGCCAGGATTGGAAAACATGAAGCAAATGGATTTGTTTTGTGCTCCTTGTAAAGCTTCATCATCTCTTCTGATTGTTTCTGGCGATCATCTTTATGCTTCTTTTGAATCGCTTTCATATGTGGTTGAAGGGCGGTTAAAGCGCGCTGGCTTTTAATCTGCTTTACAAATAATGGAATTAAAATAATTCGAATCAATACAACTAGACCAATAATTCCAACCGACCATTGCAGGTCCTCATTGTTGGTAAAACTTAAAAGATCATGAAAGGTGATCATTACCCAGGAAACTAAGTTATATAAGGGGTTTAGGATTGATCCCATTACGCCGACAACCTCTCTTTTAATCTAGTTCGTGAGTTTGTTGATGGGTAATCCACGCCGCCATTAGAGAATGGGTTGCAACGGATTAGTCGCCAAAGGCCCATAAATAATCCTTTAACACCAAACTCTTCGACTGCTAGGGATGTGTAATTTGAGCAAGATGGGTAGTACTTACATTTTTGCGGGCGGTTAGCTGAAAAATATTTTTGATATGTGGAGATGAGAATGAGGAAAAGTTTTTTCATGCATCGACCTTGGTTAGTTTTGAAATAATTTTTGTAATCGAGCTTGCAACCTCGGCTCGGTAATCTTTTTGTTCTTTTAATACTCGAACCACCAACATCGTGTTTTTTGGTAATTTATCTAGATATGAAGCAAGGTCGTGGCGTAATTTTCTAGTAACCAGATGTCTAGTCACTGAACCACCAACTGAACGGTTAACAATAAAACCAATCTTTGGAGTTGTATTACTTTCTAGCGCAGCGTAAATAACTAAATTGGTTGAAGAAGCGCGGTGACCGGTTTTACTAACTCGGGTGAACTCAGCACCCGACCGCAAGCGGTTGGATTTTGGTAACACTAGATTTTTAGTTAAGCGGAGATTTTTGCGCGGCCTTTGGCACGACGGGCTGATAAAACTCCACGTCCACCACGGGTGGCCATACGGGCACGGAATCCGTGCTTCTTTGCACGCTTGCGTACATTGGGTTGAAAGGTGCGCTTCATAAATCTCTCCTGTTTTTATCTAGATACTTCATCTCATCAGCCTGGTTACAAGCTTTCAGAGCCACAGCGGTTAAGGGTCGTAAGGGTAGGGGTTGGGGACAAGTAGGGTCAAACCGCCCAAAAACCGACCTGTGTGGTCCCGCATGCGAAAAATAATGTGGATAACCAGTTGCTTTTCTCAGACTTTACCCCTACCTTCGCCCTCTATCCACAGATTTCCCCATCTTTGGAGCCTTTTCGAAGTTTAAAGGGCAGGTTTAGACCACAGCCTGTGGATAACTATGTGGATAAAAATTTTAGGGCTTTTAGCCGGGATGTAGGTCGTGGTTATGGATAGTGCGGTCAAAGTAGATCTGCAAATGCTGTGGGATCAAGTGGTGGAATCCGTCTCCACCCCCCAATACAGCGCATTTCTTACCCGCACTAAACCACTGGGACTTCTGCCGGGCAGTACTGAAGAGGGAGCCAACCTTCTTTTGTCAGCTCCTGATCTTTTTACAAAAGATGTTTTAGAAACCCGTTTGCGTGCATTGATTAGCGATGAGTTAACAAATCTGCTTGGTGAGAAAGTAAATATTGCAGTTACCGTAACAACAGAGGTAAAAAGTGATCTTGTTGAAGATGTGGTTGAAGAGCCAGTTGATTATCAGGAACCAAAGACAGGAACTGGTCGAAACTCAACCTCATTACTAAGTACTGAAGCATCTCAATTAAACCCGAGATATATTTTTGAAACATTTGTTATTGGTGCGTCAAATCGTTTTGCTCATGCCGCAGCTGTGGCTGTTGCTGAAGCGCCAGCAAAGGCTTATAACCCACTATTTATTTACGGTGAATCAGGATTGGGTAAAACCCACTTATTACACGCGATTGGTGCTTACGCTAAAGAGCTTTATGGCTCAACCCGTGTTCGTTATGTTTCATCCGAGGAGTTCACTAATGACTTTATTAACTCCATCCGTGATGACAAAGCTTCGGTTTTCCAAAAGCGCTACCGCGATCTAGATATTTTGTTAGTTGATGATATTCAATTCCTGGAAAATAAAGAGCGTACTCAGGAAGAGTTTTTCCATACCTTCAACACTTTATATAACGCTAACAAACAGATTGTTATCTCAAGTGATCGCCCACCAAAACAATTAACTACTTTGGAAGATCGTCTGCGCTCCCGGTTTGAGTGGGGTTTAATTACTGATATCCAACCACCAGAACTAGAAACTCGTATTGCTATTCTTCGTAAAAAAGCTGCACAAGATAAATTAAACGCACCCGATGATGTACTTGAATACATCGCTTCAAAGATCTCTACAAATATTCGCGAACTTGAAGGCGCGCTAATTCGTGTTACAGCTTTCGCTTCATTAAATCGCCAGTTAGTGGATCTGTCTTTGGCAGAGATTGTGTTGAAGGATTTAATTCAAGAGGAGGGTGGCCCGGAGATAACTGGCCCAACCATCATGGCCCAGACCGCTTCTTACTTCAGCCTCTCTGTTGAAGATCTTTGTGGTACCTCACGTTCTAGAGTTTTGGTGAATGCCCGTCAGATAGCTATGTACTTGTGCCGTGAGCTAACTGAGTTGTCCCTTCCTAAAATCGGCCAAGCTTTTGGCGGGCGCGATCACACCACAGTGATGCATGCTGATCGCAAGATTCGCCAATTAATGGCTGAGCGCCGGTCGATCTATAACCAAGTCACTGAACTTACCAACAGAATTAAGCAGCAATCTAAAAAGTAGTTTTTTAAGTTTTTAAATCCAACTAAATATTGAAAAAAGTTAACCACAGATTTAACCCCCAGATTGGGGATAAGTTGTGGATAACTGTGGATAATCTGTTTTTCTAGGTTGTGGCAAACCTGCTATTAACAACTTGTCCACTGTTTATGCACAGTATTTCTAGGTAGTTTTACTGCGTGTGACCTGCGGTTTTACCCCTTCCCCACAGCTATATAGCCTGGTTACTACTAACCACTATATATAGAAATAAAGGGTGGGGATTAAAGAACTGTGTGAAAAAAAGCAAGAGGCATAAACTTTCCAAAGTACTAAATAGGCAAAGAGGATGAGATGAAATTTATAGTTGAACGCGACCCACTAGTCGATGCCGTTAATTGGGTTTCTAAATCCATTTCAAACCGTCCGATCACAACCGCGTTACTAGGAATAGTTATTGATGTTGATCAAGAGGTAACTCTCTCTGGATCAGATTTAGAAACATCAACCAAAGCAAAATTTTCAGCAGACGTAAATCAAAAAGGAAAAGTTTTAGTTCCTGGAAGATTATTAGCTGATATTGCTAGATCACTTCCTGCAAAAGCTGTCACCTTTGCACTAGAAGGCACTCGAGTTTTAGTAACAGCGGGCAGCGCGAAATTTACATTACCAACATTGCCATTAGCTGAGTACCCAACACTTCCAACATTACCGGCAACTACTGGAACATTAACTAGTGATTTATTTTCAACTGCGATTAACCAAGTTGCCATCGCGGCCGGTAAAGATGATTCACTACCAACCCTTACTGGTGTTTTTGTTGAAATAAATAAAAACCAAATAACACTGGCAGCAACTGATCGCTACCGACTAGCGGTCCGCGAATTAACTTGGAATGCAGCCGACGCCAGTATTGAAACAACATCATTGTTGCGCGCTCGCACATTAGCGGACGCCGCGAAATCTTTAGTAGGAAATGCTCAAGTAACACTTGCGCTCTCACCAACAACATCAAATGAAAAATTAGTTGGTTTTATTACTGAAGGAAAAACAATGACATCAAGAGTTTTAGATGGCTCTTTCCCACCATTTAGACATTTACTACCAAGTGAATCAACCGCCGATGCAATCATTGAAGTTGCACCACTTTTAGATTCAGTTCGCCGTGTTGCATTAGTAACTGACAAAACAGTTCCACTTCGACTTAACTTTTCTAGCAATTCACTACGGCTTGAAGCAGGAACTGGTGAAGAGGCACAAGCCACAGAACAATTAGATATTAATTACAAAGGTGAGGACATAAACATTGCCTTCAACCCACAATTCTTAGTTGATGGACTTAACGCAATTCAATCAGTATTTGTGCACATCGCATTTACCGGCGCCAACAAACCAGCTGTGCTAACCGGGCAAACTGAAGCAAACAGCGCGCCAATTAGCAATTACAAATACTTACTAATGCCAATGCGTTACTCCTCATAACCATAAATTTTTAAAAGAGTGTTAATCACAAATTTAGCGCTAACCAATTACCGCTCATATACCGAATTAGATCTAGCCTTAAATCCAGGCATATCTATTTTTGTAGGTAAAAACGGTGAGGGTAAGACAAATATTGCAGAGAGCATCCTTTATTTAACCTTTTTAAGCTCCCACCGGGTTTCTTCAAACACACCTTTAGTAAAACTTGGAAATACATCCGCTTATATTCGAGCTAAAGTAAAAAACCCAGAACGCGAGATATTAATAGAGCTTGAAATTAATACCGAGAAAGCCAATCGCGCCAAAATAAATCAAAACCCAGTACGTAGCCAAAAAGAGATTTTCGGAATTGTGCAGAGCATTTACTTCTCACCAGAGGATCTAGATATTGTTCGAGGCGACCCTTCAGAGCGCCGAAGGTTTACCGATCAATTGTTAACACTAAGGTCTCCAAGAATTGCTGCGGTGATTTCAGATTATGACCGAGCCGTAAAACAACGTAACTCACTTTTAAAATCTCGGGCCAACAATGACGCGCTGGCGCCATGGGATAAACAGGTTGCTCAATTTGGTGGCGAACTTATTGCGCTGCGGATATCGGTCTTAAAAGAGATTCAACCAATATTTAATGCAGTTTATAAAGAGATATCTTCAACAAAACCAGCAGAGATCATTTATAAATCAAGTATTGATAATCCAAGTGATGACAGCGCAGAGAACTCAAATAAAATTATGGAGAAGTTAGTAAATAACCGTGGGGCTGAAATTGAACGAGGTTTAACTCTGTGTGGACCACACCGCGATGATTTAGTTTTAATGTTGGGAGATCACCAAGTTAAGGGATATGCCAGCCACGGCGAATCTTGGTCAATCGCACTTGCCTTAAAATTAAGCACATATCAACTTTTAAAAAATGATGGACTAGCACCCATCTTGATTTTAGATGACGTTTTTTCTGAACTTGATGAAGAAAGACGAGAACACTTAGCAGTGATTGCCCAATCAGCCGAGCAAACCATAATTACGGTTGCAGTTGATAGTGATCTTCCCAAATCACTTACCGGAGATAAATATTTAGTAAAAAATAGTGGTGTTTCTAAATTATGAAACGCGATTTAGCAAAAGAGATATACAAATTTTATCGATCAGGATTTCGTAAACAAAAAAATGAACAACAAAATGAGGTCCGACAAAAAGTTACCGACCCACAATCACTAGCCTTTGTACTAACTGAAGTAATTCAAAACCGTAATTGGAATCAAGGTGTAGCTGAAGGAAATTTATTTAGTGACTGGAAAACAATTGTTGGCGCAGATATTGCAGAGCACACAACACCAATCTCATTAAATGATGGGCGATTAACAATTCAAAGTTCATCATCTGCTTGGGCAACACAGATGCGATTAATGTCGGACGATCTTTTAAAAATCATCTCCTCATCCGCACCCGGCGCACTTGTGGAGTCTTTGATTTTCATTGGACCTCAAGCTCCAAGCTGGAAAAAAGGGTTACGCTCAATAAAAGGCGCCCGCGGCCCCAGAGATACCTACGGATAGTTAAATCCAGTATCCACCCACAAAAGTTGGCCAAAAGAGGCGCATTTGTGCCACAGGGCGTTGATTTTCAGCATTTCTTATCAGTCAATCCGAGTAAGATTCACCCCATGTACCGCTAAAAAGCGGCGAGGTTTAATTCTAAGAGATTAAGCGAGGTGATTTATGGCGACAAAACAACCCGCAACTAAAGCACCAAGCCAAGGTTATGACGCCTCAAATATCACCGTCCTAGAAGGTTTAGATGCAGTTCGAAAACGCCCCGGCATGTACATCGGTTCAACCGGAGAGCGCGGACTTCACCACCTGGTTTATGAAGTCGTAGATAACTCAGTTGATGAAGCTTTAGCAGGTTACTGCACCGAGATAAATGTAATTTTACAAAAAGATGGATCGGTAAAAGTAATTGATAACGGTCGCGGTATCCCAGTTGATATTCATCCAGTTGAAAAAAAACCAGCACTTGAAGTTGTGCTTACAGTTTTACATGCCGGCGGAAAATTTGGCGACGGCGGTTACAGTGTTTCTGGTGGCTTGCACGGCGTTGGCATTTCAGTTGTAAATGCATTATCAACAGATCTAGCGGTTGAAGTAAAACGTGATGGAAACTTGTATTCCCAGAGTTATAAATTAGGAGTTCCAACCGCGCCAGTTAAAATTGGTGCAGCGGTTGAAGGAACAGGCACCACAGTTGTGTTTTGGCCATCTAAAGATATTTTTGAAACTACTGATTTTTCATATGAAACTTTATCTACCCGGTTTCGCGAAATGGCATTTTTAAATAAAGGTTTAATTTTAACTTTAACTGATGACCGCGCAGGCCACGTGGATGAAAAAGGAAATCAATTACATACCCGCTACCAATACGATGGCGGAATTATTGATTTTGTTAAGCATTTGAATTTATCAAAAGGTGCAACCCATAAAAACATCATCGCTTTTATTGAAGAGGATACGAAGCAGAAAATCGCACTCGAGATTGCAATGCAGTGGAATGATGGCTTTTCAGAGTCGGTATACAGTTTCGCAAACACAATTCACACACATGAAGGCGGAACCCATGAAGAGGGTTTTCGAACCGCACTAACTTCGATCGTAAATAAGTTCGGTGAAGAGTGGGGATTTATTCGCAAGAAAGAGGATCGCTTAACAGGTGATGATGTTCGCGAGGGCTTAACTGCGATTATTTCAATCAAGATTGGCGAACCACAATTCGAGGGCCAAACCAAAACAAAATTAGGAAATACCGAAGCAAAATCATTTACCCAAAAATCTATGAATGATCACCTAACCTCTTGGTTTGAACAAAACCCAAGTGAAGGAAAAGATATTGTTCGAAAATCTATTGATGCCGCCGCCGCTCGGGTTGCTGCAAGAAAAGCGCGCGATCTTTCTCGAAATCGAAAAGGTTTATTAGAAGGACGTGGCATGCCAGGCAAGTTAGCTGATTGCCAATGGACTGAACCAGAAAAGTGCGAACTTTATATTGTTGAGGGAGATTCAGCGGGCGGCTCAACAAAAGGTGGCCGCGACTCTCGTTATCAAGCAGTGCTTCCAATTCGCGGAAAGATTTTAAATGTTGAAAAAGCAAGAATCGATCGTGTACTGCAAAACAACGAAGTACAAGCGCTAATTACTGCACTAGGTACCGGAATCCATGATGATTTTGATTTAGCAAAGCTTCGTTATCATAAAATTATTTTGATGGCTGATGCGGACGTAGATGGTCAACATATTCGCACCCTGCTTTTAACTTTGTTATTCAGATTTATGAAACCATTAATTGAAAACGGTTTTGTATACATTGCCCAACCACCACTTTATAAACTTAAATGGGCTGGCAAAGAACCGGTTCAATATGCATTCAGTGATAAAGAGCGTGATGGCTTTATTCAAATGGGAACCTCAAACGGTAAACGCTTACCAAAAGAGGACGGTATTCAACGATTTAAAGGGTTGGGTGAGATGCCAGCTAAAGAGCTTTGGGATACAACTATGGATCCAGCAACTCGAGTTTTAATTAAAGTTACTTTAGATGATGCAGCAGCGGCAGATAATTTGTTTTCAGTTTTAATGGGTGAAGATGTAGAACTGCGTCGATCATTTATTCAACGCAATGCTAAAGATGTTAGATTCTTGGATATTTAAATATGGATACAACTTTTAAGGATCACAATTCCGAACATGGTCGCGATCGACAAGAGTCAGTTGACTTACAAGTTGAAATGGCGCGATCTTATTTAGACTATGCAATGTCTGTAATTGTTGGCCGTGCCTTGCCAGATATTAGAGATGGTTTAAAACCAGTACACCGCCGCGTGCTTTATGCGATGTTTGATGCGGGTTATCGTCCAGATAAGGGTTACTACAAATCATCTCGTATCGTCGGTGATGTCATGGGTAATTACCACCCACATGGTGACACCGCAATTTATGATGCAGTAGTTCGTTTGGCGCAGTTCTGGTCACTTCGTTATCCATTAATTGATGGAAATGGAAACTTCGGTTCTCCTGGTAACGATCCAGCAGCAGCAATGCGTTATACCGAAGCACGTCTTGCACCACTTGCAATGGAGATGATGCGCGATATCGATGAAGACACTGTTGATTTTATTCCTAACTATGATGGCCGATCACAAGAGCCAACAGTTCTACCAAGTCGTTTTCCAAACTTATTAGTTAATGGTTCAGCTGGAATTGCAGTTGGTATGGCTACCAACATCCCACCACATAATTTAAATGAGGTAATTGAGGCAACTTGTTTTGCACTTGAAAACCCAGATATGAAATCTGAAGAATTGCTTGCAAAATTAATGACAATTGTGAAAGGTCCAGATTTTCCAACAAAGGCATTAATTGTTGGCCGTAGCGGAATTGAAGATGCCTACAAAACTGGCCGTGGCTCAATCATTATGCGATCTGTGGTCGAGGTTGAAGAGATTAACAAGCGCACTTGTTTGGTTGTAACTCAACTGCCATACCAAGTAAACCCAGATAACCTAGCTTTAAAGATCGCCGAGCTTGTTAAAGATGGCCGAATCAAAGGAATTGCAGATGTTCGCGATGAGGGTAATGAGCGGTTAGGCCAACGCCTAGTAATCGTTTTACGTAATGATGCAATCGCCAAAGTAGTTTTAAATAATTTATATAAGCACACCCAATTACAAGATTCATTTGGTGCAAATATGTTGGCACTAGTTGATGGCGTACCTCGCACCCTTCGCCTAGATGAGTTCATTCGTTATTACATTGAACATCAAGTAGAAGTAATTGTCCGTCGCAGCAAGTATCGCTTGGCAGAGCGCGAGCGACGTGCTCATATCTTGCAAGGTTACTTAAAAGCACTAGACGCACTGGATGCGGTTATTGCCTTAATTCGCGCCAGCAAAACCCCTGAAGAAGCCCGTGAAGGTTTAATGAAATTGCTTGAAGTAGATGAGATTCAAGCTAATGCAATCTTAGATATGCAGCTTCGCAGAATTGCCGCCCTTGAACGCCAAAAGATTAACGACGAGTACGACGGATTAATGGCGGATATCAAAGAGTTAAACATTATTTTGGCTAGCCCAGAAAAACAGCGCGAAATAATCAAAACCGAATTACAAGAGGTTGGCGCAAAGTATGGCAATGAGCGCCGTACCCAAATTATTGCAGGAGATACTGATCTGTCAGTTGAAGATTTAATTCCTGATCAAGATGTAGTTGTAACTATCACAAAAGGCGGATACTCAAAGCGTACTAAAGCAGATGCATACCGAGCACAACGTCGCGGCGGTAAGGGCGTAAAGGGTGCAGCATTAAAAACTGATGATGTTGTCGAACATTTCTTTACTGCGTCCACTCACAACTGGTTACTATTTTTTACAAACAAAGGTCGGGTCTACCGCGCCAAGGTTCATGAGTTACCAGATGCTGGTCGAGATGCACGTGGACAACATGTTGCCAATTTATTAGCGTTCAAACCAGATGAAACAATTGCACAAGTAATTGCAATTAGTGATTACAAAAACCAACCATTCTTAGTTCTAGCGACCCGAGGCGGAATAGTTAAGAAAACGCCATTGGTTGAATATGACTCACCACGTTCTGGTGGGTTAATTGCAGTTACTTTAAAAGAGAATGATGAAGTTGTTTCCGCTTCCCTTGTTGATCAACAAGATGAGTTGTTACTGGTTTCAAAGATGGGAATGTCACTCAGATTTTCAGCGAACGATGAAACGCTTCGCCCGATGGGTAGAGGCGCAACTGGTGTAATCGGAATGAAGTTTAGAAAAGGCGATAATTTATTGGCGATGGCGGCAATCAGTAGCGATAATAAAAATTATGTATTCACTGCAACTGATGGCGGTTTTGCAAAGCGGACAAAACTTGAGGAGTACCGAACTCAAGGTCGTGGCGGAATTGGCGTCAAAGCAGCAAAAATCGATGAGGATTCCAGAGGTGTTTTAGTTGGCGCCATGATTGTTCAGGAGTCAGATGAAATCTTGGCGATCTCCTCTGCCGGCACAGTTATGCGAACACCACTGTCGCAAATCCGCGAAACTGGTCGAGATACCTTAGGTGTACGCCTGGTTAACCTAGATGCTGGAATATCAGTAGTATCTGTTACTCGTTTAGTAGAAGATTTAGAAGAAGCTTAGGTAAGGGAGAAAATATAAGTTTTGGTCTGTAAGGACTTACTCAGGTAGCCTTCACCAGCGAAAAGGGCCTATAGCTCAGCCTGGTTAGAGCGCTTCCCTGATAAGGAAGAGGTCTGTGGTTCAAGTCCACATAGGCCCACCCCCCGCAAACACGGGGACCTAGCTCAATTGGTAGAGCACCGCCTTTGCAAGGCGGGGGTTAGGGGTTCGATTCCCCTGGTCTCCACAAACAGTAATTAATTATTTAATTAATTACTTTAGTAAATAAGAAAAGAGAAAATATGAATACCGCAATCTTGCACACCTCCGAAGGTGAAATCACAA
>JBILCN010000017.1:0-27938 GCA_044353095.1 Candidatus Nanopelagicus sp. | reverse complement strand
CGACGGAGTCGAACTCTTTAAAGTTATGCGCGGCACCGGGGAAGTGGCGCCGCGAATCTTTAGTGAGTGGCGGTGGCCGAAATTGATATCTAGAACAGTCCGGGTAGTACCTCCTCAGATACATCTGCGAAAGTTTTTTCACGATCTGATAAATAAGCGTTCCAAGTTGTTGAATCCCAAATTTCTAATCTGGTATTGGCACCGATAACTACACAATTTTTTTCAAGTGAGGCATATGTACGAAGTCCGGCTGGAATATTTACGCGACCTTGATTGTCTGGAACCTCATCGTGCGCACCGGCAAACATCACACGTAAGTAATCTCGTGATTTTTTCTCAGTAACTGGCGCTTGGCGCAAACGCTCAGTAATTAAAGAGAACTCATTTGCGGGAAATACATAGAGACAACGCTCTTGGCCTTTAGTTATTACTAAACCCTCTGATAACTCATCGCGGAAACGGGCGGGAAGGATCAAACGACCTTTGTCATCAAGCTTTGGCTCATGAGTACCTAAGAACATTGATGACCCCCTTTCACGCTCAAGAAAAAGCTCAGGTCACCACTTTACTCCCTTTTTCCCCACTTTCAACCCCCCTCACCCACTTCTCCTCCAAATCCTCCACACCCATCCATACGTCTATCCCCACACCCATACCCACTGGTTTAATTGAACAAAGGAGTTTTGGGCATAAAAAAACCGCCCTTGGCGGGCGGTAAATGTGAATCTTTATATGGCAGATCTATCGATCCTCGCCACGTTGATCCCAGCGCTCATTTAAGCTGGCTGACCAGCCTGGTCGTTTTGCCTTCTTTGGGCCTCGAGCTGAAACCCCACCTATATTCAAATTGCCTAAGATCAAAATCAAACCAATTAATGAGAGCAAGAAGGCTACGACTCCAATTGGAGTGGATTTCGCAACCAAAGCGGTTACTAGGGTTAGTAAACCCAAAAGAAAAGTTACGGCGCCAATTAAAGCCTTTGAGGACTCCTTGGTTCGGGCATTACCAGTTAAGGTTGATTGCAACTTTGGATCCTCCGCCCCAAGGGCGGCCTCCATCTCGGCAAGTACCTTGCGCTCGTGATCTGTTAAACCCATATTCGAAATATAGAGCAGATTTCAAATCTAGGGAAACCAAATTTGGGCTATTTTAATTAATCCTCATCACTTGGCGAGACCAGACGTGCCGGGCGAACGCTGCCACGACCGAATTTTGCCTTTACTCGATCGATCGCTGAATCTGCCTCCCGCCAACCAACATCGCGCTGGCCAATCAGTAACTGTTCAGCTGCCTCATCGGCTGGGGTTAGCCCTTCTAATGAAACTCCCACCAACCTAATCCTTACCCGATCAAGTTTTAGAGCTAGGTAAAGTTGTTTTGCAACCTCAAAACTCTCCTTTGTTCCAGAGATTGGTTGATCCATTTTTTTAGATCTAGTAATTGTTTTAAAATCTGCAAATCTAACTTTGATTGAAATTGTTTTCGCACAGTAGCCAGCATCTCGCATTCGTAATGTTGCCTTTTCGCATAATCTTAAAAACTCTCGCAAAATTTCCTCTGGATCATCGATATCACTTGCAAAGGTTTCGGCTGCGCTAATACTTTTTTCAGCTTCATAACTGATCACCTCTCGATAATCCCTGCCCCAAGCCAACTCATACAATGATGAACCGGTCGCCTCACCTAGCGCTCTAATTAATGTGCTTAATGGCGTATTTGCAATCTCACCTACTGTGCGCAGGCCAAGTTTTTCTAACTGTTCATTTGTTTTCGGGCCAACTCCCCAGATTGCATTTGCAGGCAATGGGTGCAAAAAACTTAAAATCTGATCGGTTGCAATCTCGAGTAATCCATTGGGTTTACAGTGCTGAGAAGCCAACTTCGCAATAAATTTATTGTGCGCAATTCCAACCGAACAGGTTATGCCTTGCTCTTTTTCTACCTTTGCTCTGATCATCATTGCGATCTCGCGGCCGCTTCCTAATAATCTTTTTGCGCCAGTTACATCTATAAATGCCTCATCCAATGAGATCGGTTCAACATGTGGTGAGACATCTCGAAATATTTTCATCACATGCTCTGATACCTCATGGTAGCGAGTGTGATCTGGTGGAATAAAGATGGCAGTTGGTGCTAGTCGTTGCGCACGACCAACTGGCATTGCAGCACGAATACCAAATTTTCGAGCCTCATAATTTGCAGACAGCACAACACCGCGCACTCCAGCGCCAACTACAACTGGTTTGCCTTGTAATTTAGGATTATCTTTAATTGATACGGAGGCATAAAAAGCATCCATATCAACATGCAAAATTGTGGACTCACTCATGCATTACTGCTTTTCACAGTTGGCAGATTACGCCAACTTACTTGTGAATTCTCGGTAAGCCATCTTGTGTAGGCGCTAGATAACTCCCAGGCTTCGGTAGCTCTGATTGAAACCCCTCTTGGTCCGGTACGCCGTACTGCGCCACGAATTAAAAATAGATTTGAGGTTTTAAGGAGTTGAGCATAACTTTGCTGGGTATCCTCAAAAAAAGATACATCATTGCAGCCATAGCCATCATCTATAGTTAAAAACATTACTCGTTTACCAGATCGTACTGGTGGTGTTTGTAGCGCTGATTTAACTCCGGCTATTAAAACCAAGGCACCAGAACGCTGTTTTATTACATCACTTGATTTAACTGCGCCAATTGCATTTAAGAAATCACCATAGAAATTAAGCATGTGGGAGGTCACCTCCATTCCTAAAATAGCGACCTCATTTTGCACTTGCTCTATTGCAGTTAAGTTAGGTAACCCTGCTGCAACAAGGGGTGGTGGAAGTAGCCCTAGGGTTAATTGATTTTGGCCCACCTTGCTACTGCTTGATTTACTAGTTAATTTATAGAGATCTTGCAGATGTAAAAGTAGATCCCGTCGATTTAATTTTTCACTTGTTTGATTTATTTGATGTAGTTGATCAAAGCCGCCAACCATAATTAAGGACTCTGTTGTAGTAATACTTGCGCCAGCGCGATGAGTGAAATCTGCTAAATCTACAAATGGTCGGGCAGAAATTATTGACTCAATCTCGCGCTCTGATATGCCCGCTAAATCAGCGAGTGATAACCGAAGTGCATAACCATTTGCATTTGGTAATTTAAGTGAGCAGCCGGTACTTTTTAAATCTGGTGCGGTGTACACAGGTTGCTTATTTATTTCAGTACTTTCTACCTTTTCTACAGTGACTGTGCGCTGGGATTGATTAACATCAATACCTTTAATCTGAATTCCCCACTGCCTAGCATCATCGAGAATTAACCGCTTTGGATACATACCTGGATCATGAGTTAATACCCCAGCAATAAATGCAGCGGTGTAATGAGTTTTCAACCAGGCAGATTGATAGGTTGGAAGTGCAAAAGCTGCAGCGTGTGCTTTGCAAAAACCAAAGGATGCAAAGGCGCGAAGTATTTGCCAGATCTCTTCAACTACATTTAATTGATAGCCCTGCGATAGAGCTGCTGGATAAAACCAATCACATACCTCTTGCTGGCCATCAAATGAACCAAGTAAACGCCGTTTTTCATCTGCCTGCGCCAAAGTAATGCCACTCATTACTGAAATTAATCTAATTACCTGTTCGTGAAATACAACTACGCCATGCGTTTGCGCCATGATCGGATCTAGATCTGGGTGAATACTTTTAACATTACTTAACCCATGTCGGGCTGATAAGAAGGGGCGAATCATGTCGCTCTTTACTGGGCCTGGCCTAAATAATGAGATATCAATAATTAAGTCGGTGAAGCTGCTGGGTGCAAATTTTCCGATTAATTCACGTTGGCCAGGAGATTCAATTTGAAACACGCCAAGAGTGCGAGTTGATGCAATTAGGTCAAAGGTTTTTGGGTCAGCAAGTGATATTTGATCAATATCTAACTGGACTCCTTCTACTCTTTCTATCTCTGAGATTGTGTAAGTAATCGCTGATTGCATTCGAACCCCGAGCACATCCAATTTTAAAAAACCCACCGCTTCAACATCATCTTTATCAAATTGCACCATGGGGTAGCCACTGGCATTTATTTCAAGTGGTGCATGATCGCGCAGACCAATATCTGATAACACAATGGCGCAAGGGTGCATTGATAGGTGGCGTGGTAAGCCATCTAATTTTTGTGCTAAATCAATCGCCATTCTTAAAATCGGTGTATCTAACTTTAAGCTTTTTAGCTCTGGTAAATTTTCTAACGCTTTAGCAATATTGCGGGCTCTGATATGTGGCAGGGATTTAGCAATTAAATCAATCTCTATTGGTGAAATACCAAGTGCTGCTCCAACATCTCGGATTGCATGGCGAGATCGATAGGTTTCAACCATTGAAACGGTGGCAACTCGAGCGCCATACCTTTCAAATATCGCATCATAAATCTCTAGCCTTCTGGCAGATTCAACATCAATATCAATATCTGGTAACTCATTACGAAGTGGTGAACAAAAACGCTCCATTAACAAGCCATGTTCAATTGGTTCAACACCTGAGATACCTAGTAGGTAGCAAATTAATGAACCAGCACCACTTCCCCGTGCTGCTACTCGGATTGACTTGCTTCTAGCTAGATCAGTTATGTCAGCCACTGTTAAAAAATATGATTCATAACCCAGGGTACGTACCGTATTTAATTCATCAGCTAATCGATCGGCAGCAATAATTGATTGCGCACCAACATACTTAGTAGATAGCCCAACCTGGCATCTTTGCTTTAATTGAGCTGTTAAATCACTTTGGTTTTTGCCACCAACTACTTCAGCCTCTGGCAGATGAATCTTGCCAATTCCAACATCCCGGCGTGGGTCTAGTACCGCCATCTCGGCCCACTGCATTGTGGTTTTGATTAATGCATGTGCCGTATTTTCACCAGCTGCTTGTGCGATCTCAGCAGCAAGTTGGTGCATCTGCTTTATATCCTTTAGATACGCCTCGCTATTTTGCCGTTCTACATGACGTTTATGAAGTGGTACTAAATTACGTGCTGAATCTAAAACATCAGCTAGCGGACCATCGCTGCGGTTTAACATTCGAACTGAGTTTGTTAAAACTGCTGGCAAATCATTGCTCCGGGCGAAGGCCAGCATTCGAGCGGCAAACGGTGTAGATACTGGACCATCGCCACGAATGCGATGTGAAAGTACCTCTATGCCCTGTTTGAAAAAGTAATCCTTGCTTGAGTTAAAGATTGATAAAGATTGGGTTAATTGGCGAGCGCTAATCGCTGTTGCAAGTTGGGATTCTGGACCGTGAATAGCAAGTAATTTTTTACTGTAATTAAGGTTTTGCTGAAGTATTTCATGGGTCAGTAGGCCACCGGCAAAATTAACTGCGGTTAATAATCGGTACAGCGCTGGCAATCCACCATCACCGCTTGCTAATAATGTGATTCGGTACTTTGGTTGCAAAAAGCTTAAGTTGATACCGAGGATGGGCTTAATTGCTGCACCCTCGCAAGCTTGTACAAATCTAATTGCACCCGCCAGATTATCGCGATCAGTTAGGGCAAGTGATTGCATGCCAAATTGGGCTGCGCGTTCTACTAATTGGGCTGCAGTTGCTGTGCCGTACTTAAATGAGTAACCACTGCAGGTACGCAGGTGGGTAAAGTTAACTGGCACGAGATGTTGGGCGAATTCGCCAATTGCCGGTTACCTCGTCTAGTTCGATTTCAAAGGTACTGAGTGCTCCTACTGGCGCCGCCTCTACCCGCCATACAGCACGCGCTTGATCATCAACCTTTAAATCATCATGTGAATTGCTATGTAAGTTGCCATCGCTAATTCGATTCCACCAACCACCTGATTCACTCCACCTTGATGTAATGGCATGGATGTGAAAGTGATGGCCTTGATAGGTGAACTCAACTGGTTCACCCTCTGGTGCAAGTACCCGGTTTTTACTTACTGGTTTACTTGTATTTTTATGGTTATCTGAGTTATCGAACATATGTTCGAAAGATACTCATAACCTCTGACAGCGGTCAAGCCGCTAATACCAGTGGCTATATCCAACACACACACCCCAATATTGGTTGAAACTTCAACTAATCTCCCCTACCTTGTAGGTAAGCGGATCGATCTGGATCCACTAATTAAAGGATGGTTATGGATATAGCTTTCATGGATGTAGTTTTATTAGTAGGTCGTGTTCTATTCGCATTGATCTTCATTAACTCTGGAATTGCTCACTTTGCAAAGAGCAGCGCAATGACAGGTTACGCTCAATACAAGAAGGTGCCGTTTGCTAAAGCATCGGTTTACCTAAGCGGTGCAATGATCGTACTTGGTGGCGTTTACATAGTTCTTGGCTTCTTTGCAGATCTTGGCGCATTGCTTATCGCAGCCTTCCTAATTCCAACTGCATTCATCATGCATGCTTTCTGGAAAGAGAGTGATGCCACCGCTAAGCAAAATGAAACCATCAGCTTCTTTAAGAACCTATCCATGGCTGGTGCAGCACTAATCATTTTTGCACTACTTCACAATGGCGCAGATTTTGGGCCAAATGTTGGAACTTTACTTTTCTGGGCTAACTAACGGCTAACTAACTCTGAAATAAAGGTTGAAGGAACTGCTCTTGGCAACTGCCGAGGGCGGTTTTTTTATGGAAGCATGCGGACATGAGTAGCGCATTGATCATCACCGCACGAGCTAGCGGAGTTTTCATTGGAAGCGTTCTTGGCTTTATTGGTGCAGGTGGTGCGATGGTCACCGTGCCTATTTTGGTTTATCTTTTTGATTTCTCGCCAAATCAAGCCACAACTGCGGCCTTGGCAGTTGTACTAGTTACAGCGATCGCAAGTTTGATTCCACGTTATAAAAACAATGATCTTTTAATGAAAGAGGCATTGATAATTTGGGCACTTGGCCTGCTGACAAATATTGGTTTGAGCTTAATCGCTGATTCGCTGCCAGATACTTTGATCTTGGTTGGTTTCTCACTTGTATTAATTGGTGCTGGCGCCTCGATGCTGCAACCACCACTGCAGAATCAACCCGAACGAAAGCTCTCCATTGGCTATCTGATTTTGCTTTCCCTAATAACTGGCTCACTTACTGGATTGTTTGGAATTGGTGGCGGCTTTGTGGCGATTCCAATTCTTATCCTCTTTTTTCAGACACCTCCAAATAAAGCAGCTGGTACTTCGCTCTTAATTATCGCCTTAAATAGCGCCACTGCATTTATCGTCAAATTTAACCAATGGAGTGAGATTAATTGGCGCTACCCAATAATCATTGCAGTGGCTGCAGTAATTACCGCCTCCTTTTCTTCTAAGTTATCCCTGCGGTTACCCACTGTTCACCTTAAAAAAGGGTTCGCATATCTCCTTTTTGCCCTAGCTACATTTACGATCCTCACAGAGATTTTTTAAAATAGTATGAGGAGCATCGCATGATTGGTATGAGCACTCTTAAAGCGCCAGCAGCGGAGTTTGTCTCGACAGCACTTTTGGCCTTAGCCATTGTTGGCTCAGGTCATATGGCTAGCGACTTAACCGATGATCTTGCTTTGACTTTACTGATAAATGGTTTGGCTATCGCAGCTGGCTTAGCGGTTGCAATTAAACTGGCAGCACCGATTAGTGGTGCGCACTTAAACCCAGTGGTCACCTTGGTTATGGCGATTTATCAAAAAATAACGATGGTAAAAGGATTGTTTTACGTACTGGCACAAGTTAGCGGCGCTACCTCTGGTGTATTAATTGCAAATTACTTATTTGATGAAAATTTTATGCAAACCGCCAACCAATTAAGGTCCGATACTAATTTATTTGTTGCCGAAATTATTGCAACCGCTGGGTTGATCTGGCTAATCCTGGCTAACCTTAAAAAGCCCGAAGTAATTGGAATCTATGTTCCACTTTGGATCTTTAGCGCAATATTCTTTACATCATCCACCGCTTTTGCTAATCCAGCAATATCTATTGCTCGTAGCTTTACCGATTCATTTACCGGTATTGCAATTGCAAGTGTTCCTGCCTTTATCTTGGCTCAATTAATCGGAGCTGGCCTAGGTGTTGTTCTTGCTAGAGGATTTAAAAATGAGTAAGCCTTCAGTTTTATTTGTTTGTGTACACAACGCAGGCCGATCCCAAATGGCTGCTGCTTGGCTTACTAAATTAGCTGGCGATAAGGTTGAAGTTAGATCTGCCGGATCTGCTCCCGCGGATTCCATAAATCCAGCAGTGGTTGAAGCAATGTTAGAAGTTGGCATTGATATTTCACACGAGATGCCAAAGGTATTAACAACATCTGCAGTTGAGCAATCTGATGTTGTAATAACTATGGGTTGTGGTGATGCCTGTCCATTTTTTCCAGGAAAAAGGTATCTTGATTGGCCATTGAATGATCCGGCCGGGCAAGGGGTGGCAGCGATTAGACCCATCCGCGATGAAATAAAGGCATTGGTAGAGGATTTAATTACTACGCTCTAAAGTTAGTTAAGTGAAGTTATCAATTGAAAAATTTGGCAGTGGTGAACCACTGGTTTTACTTCATGGCATGGGCTCGGCAGCAACTGCTTGGAAACCCATAATTCCAGAGTTATCAAAACAATTTGAGGTTTATACAGTCGATCTGCCAGGTCATGGAAAATCACCGCTAAGTCAATCAACTGCGATGGATCCACAATCACTAGCAAATTTAGTTTTAGAAAATCTTCAACAAAAAGGATTAACTACTTTCCATCTGGTTGGCAACTCTCTGGGTGGTTGGATCAGTTTAGAAATCGCCGCAGCACATCCCGATAAGGTTTTATCACTAACTGGTTTAGCACCAGCTGGCTTATGGATTGCTCCCTTTAACTCTAGGTATCCTGGTGAGTTAGCAATACGAATGATGGCTAAGGGGTTGAATAAGGTTGCACCAAAAACTTTAAATTTCAACTGGAGTAAAAAAATTGGATTTGAAACCGTCTCACCAAGATGGCAATCTCTTGATTATCAAATCTGTGTTGATGCCGTTAAAGCGATGGCTGATTCAGAAGGATACTTTCCAGCCTGGGATGGCATGTTGAAAAAAAGATTTGATAAACCAGTATCGCCAAAGATTCCAATCACCATTATTTTTGGCGACACTGACCATACGCTGCCGGCAAAAACCTGCCAAGAGCGATCACTCGCCCCATCTCATGCAAAATGGATCATCCTGCCAGAAACTGGCCATGCACCAATGTGGGATAGCACTAATGAAGTGTTAGCTGAAATTCTAGAAACTACTAAGCTGGCAAGATGATTACCGTTATATATTTCTGGCGAATTAAAAGGATTTTCATTCCAGTCGCAATTGTGTTTATGGCTATCCATCGTCGAATAATTAAGAGATTTCCATCAGTTGGATTTGTTAAATTACTTGGAACCGGTAAAGGAAAAAGTTTTACACCCAAGGATGCTGATGCAACTCGTTGGGGTCTACTAATAACTATTTCTGAGGATAATTTAACAAAGTTTGAAAATTCAATAGCGCTAAGGCAGTGGCGATGGATATCAACCTCGCAATACAGCGCAACTCTGCAACCAATTTCATCTCATGGGCTTTGGTCAAAAAAACAACCATTTGAAATCTGGCAACAGAGTTGGGATGGCAAAGTTGCAGCGATAACACGTGCGCGTATCGCTTGGCGACAAAATTTTAAATTTTGGCGAGCAGTGCCTCCGGTAACGCAAAGTTTGCACCAATCCCCTGGATTGATAAATGCAATTGGAATCGGCGAAGCACCAATAGGTCTACAAGGTACATTTTCAATTTGGCAGGATGGTCGATCCCTTAGGGATTTTGCCTACAAGGGGCGGGCTCATACCGAAGCCATCACCGCTACTGCAGAAAATAATTGGTACTCCGAGGAGCTTTTCGCCAGATTTGCCATCATCAAAGAGTCCGGCGCATTGCAGTAAGGCTGCAGTAAGGCTGCAAGAGTTAAGGCACAATTACCCCATGTCGCTACGTCAATTTTATCCAAAGCGCAATTCACGCAAAACAATCTCAAATCAAAAATTGTTTCTTCTCTATGCAATTTCAGCCATTGCTATTCTGCTACAAATTTCATATCCATTACTTGAGGAAGAACCACTTCGGCTGGTAACTATCGCAACCGTTTACTGGGCAGCAGCGGCAATGGTCTTACATGCACTTCTGGCCTACGGCACTACCTACGCATTAACATTTCTTGGCACAACCTTTTTCTATGCATTAATAATTGAACAAATTGGCAGCAAAACTGGTTGGCCTTTTGGTACTTATGAATACTCCGGCTCTCTTGGATATCAAATTTATGGAGTACCGCTGGTTGTTCCGTTTGCTTGGGTAATGATGGCGCATCCAATTTTAATTGCTGCTAGAAAAGTAACAAAAAATTGGGTTTTCTTATATGGCGGAATTGGTTTGATGGCGTGGGATCTATTTCTAGATCCACAAATGGTTTTAGCTGGACGATGGGAATGGAGCTTCACCGGAGCGCACGTGCCATTTCAATCAATGATTCCGCTTTCTAATCTATTTGGCTGGTTGTTAACTGGTATGGGTTTAATGGCAATTTTAAATTCGATTTTAAAATATGATCGCAGACGAACTGGAACATCCACAACAGTTCCAGATTTCTTCTTAATCTGGTGTTGGTTTGGTGGCGTAGTAGGAAACCTTTTCTTCTTTGATCAACCAGGCGTTGCATTTTTCGGTGGTGTCGTCTTTGGGCTTTTCCTAATTCCCTACATATTTATGTTGCGCTTTGGGCCACCTGATACTTTTTGATGTCACTTCTCTTAGCAATAAGCGCCTTAGCTTTTTTACTTTCGCTGCTTAATTTCATAAGCATCAGAACGGTTTTAAACAAGCCAAGCACAATTTCTAAGAAAATTTCTATTTTAATTCCTATGCGCAATGAGGTGCAGAACGCTCGGGATTGCATCACCGCTTTGATCGCCCAACAAGGTTTGCTTGATTTTGAAATAATCGTTTTAGATGATGAATCAACTGATGGCACCAGCCAGGTACTTTCTGAATTCCCAGAAATTAAAGTGTGCAAAGGCCAGGCATTACCCCAAGGTTGGCTAGGCAAGAATTGGGCGTGCCATCAATTAAGCCAATCAGCAACTGGTGAGATTCTAGTTTTTCTAGATGCTGATGTACGTGTGCATGAGCATGCAGTTGCTAGCGCTATCCATCAGATGGGTAATTGGGATTTCATTTCACCATATCCAAGACAGTTAAGTATTGGTTTTATCGAATCTATCTTTCAACCATTGCTGCATTGGTCTTGGTTTGCATCTGTTCCATTAATTATCTCTCAAAGATTCAGAGTTAAATCAATGGTTGTGGCTAATGGTCAATTTCTCGTAATCAATAAGGCGTCATATTTGGCAGCAGGTGGCCATGAAGAAATTAAAGCTGAAGTATTAGATGATCTTGAGCTTGCAAAATCATTAGTGGCAAATGGTTTTCAAGGCAATGTTGCAGAAGGCAGCGATGTTGCTGATTGTTTGATGTATCGGACTCCGAAAGAATTGATTTCAGGTTATCAAAAATCATTATGGCGAGCTTTTGGTGGTTTGGCGGGCAGTATTTTTGTTACTCTCCTACTTTTATCAACCGGTGTACTTTCATTGATTTTAGCCATTGCTGGCTCTGCGTTAGCGGCAGTTTCATTTATTTTAATTTTGGCCAGTCGTCTTCTTTCATCACTGAAAGCAAAGGAACCAATCAGCAAAGCCCTTTGGCATCCACTAGCAGTTCTTATCTTTGTCGCAATTCTGATCTACTCATGGATCGGTAAATACCGTGGCAGTTTGAAATGGCGAGATAGAGTGATTTCCTAATGTCAAAGATTGCAGTTATTGGTGCCGGAGTTGGTGGTTTAAGTGTTGCTGCTCGATTAGCAAAAGCAGGCCATACTGTTGAAATTTATGAGGCTTCAGATCAAACCGGCGGCAAATGTCGCACTGAATGGTTTGGTGATTATGGATTTGATACTGGCCCATCTCTGTTAACTATTCCTGCGGTTTACCGAGATTTATTTTTAAAGACTGGCAAAAGATTAGAGCACGTCCTGGATGTAAAGCCGGTGGATCCTGCCTTTGCCTACCATTTTTATGATGGCCAGCAGGTCACATTTGCAAATTTATCAAATCCAAAGACTTACTTAGAGATTGAGAAATCTTTTGGTAAGGAGGCAGCAAATCAATGGCGAGAGTTAATGGATAGAGCAGACGCCATGTGGGAAGTCTCGCGCGAACCATTTGTTGAATCAGAGTTAAAATCAATTTGGTCATTAATTAAAAGAAAAAACTTTCTGAAGGATCTAAGAATTATTGCGCCATTTACCTCCCTTAGAGCTTTGAGTAAAAAGTATAAATTGCACCCAAATCTGGCGATGATCATCGATAGGTACGCCACTTACACCGGAAGTGATCCAAGAAAGGCGCCAGCAGTTCTTCTCACAATTGCATATGTAGAAGCTGCCTTTGGTGCTTGGCATATCACTGGCGGAATTGGAAATTTACCAAAGGCGCTAGAGCAGCGCTGTCTTGATCTTGGAGTACGCATTCATCTAAATACGAAGGTAGCCAAAATTAATGTAGTTAATGAAAGCGCAACTGGGCTGACTCTTAAGAATGGCCAAATTATTAATGCAGATCTAGTAGTAGCTAATGCAGATGCAGAGCTGGTCTATAACCAACTACTTGATATTGACGTAAAGAGTGCAAAGCCAGAGCGGGTTAAGTTAAAGCGGGCTAGTAAATCATTATCTGGTTTCTCATTACTGCTTGGCTTGGATAACTCAAAGGGTGAAGCGGTTGCACTATCTCATCACAACATATTTTTTCCAAAAGATTATGATGCTGAATTTGATCAAATCTTTGATCAAAAGGTTGCAGTTACTGATCCAACTATCTATATATGCGCTCCTAAGGATGCGGCGATGGTAAAAGGTGCCAATAAAGAGTCATGGTTTGTCTTGGTAAATGCACCTAGGCATGATCCCGAAAATGGAATGGATTGGCGTAAAGGCGCTGCTGAGTATGCTCAAGTTCTAATTAAAAAATTAGATGCACTTGGCTTAAATGTAAGTTCAAGATTGGATCAGATGGAGTTTCGAACTCCCCTTGATTTAGCGCAGTACGCCTTGGCTCCAGGAGGTTCAATTTATGGAACCTCCAGTAACTCAGCAAGAAGTGCTTTCCTAAGAGCAAGTAATCGTTCAACTGTAAAAAATTTATATTGCGTTGGCGGCTCATCACATCCTGGCGGTGGCTTGCCATTGGTTGGCATAAGCGCAGAGATTGTTGCGCAAATGATTGGAAAGGCTTAACTCAATTTCTTGTAAGCAAAGCGTGAAACAGTAAGAAAGCTAATACTTTGTAAAATCAACCACAACGCGGCTAACAAGTTGATGATCTGTAAGTCGATTGTAAACGCGATTAGAGCAACAAATAATATTGAAGCACGAACTGGTCGCTCAGCAATAGTTACTACTCCTACCTCAGTTAAACCTAGGCCGCCAGCTCGGGCCCTTAAGTACTCTTGCGCAAAAGCCAGTACTGCTGCACAAATAACTAAATACTCATCGCCACCAATGCTGATAAATGCAAGTACCCAAAAAACTTCAGTAGTACGATCTAAAATCGAATCTAGCGCTGCTCCCCATTTACTAGCTTTATTAGAAATTATTGCAAGGCTGCCATCGATGCCATCACAGAGCAAAGAGGCGACCAATAAGCCAATTGCCCATGCACTTTGTGCATTTAAATACAACGCTACGCCAAATAATAAACCAGCAATACTTAACATATTTGGAGTAACTCTTAATTTGGCCAAGGGCTTCACCAAATAATATGAAATGGTCAGCCAACCTTTAACGATGCCAGATATTTGTGCGCCGCCATGTAACTTGCTCCATACGTGAAAAAAGTTTGATTTAAGCATTTTTAATCAAGCCTAGGTTTTGGGCAATCTCAATTGTCGATTGCGCGGAGTTCATTGTGTAAAAATGAATACCTGGCGCACCTCGTCTGAGAAGTTCTGCTCCTAAATTAGTTGCTATCTCTACTCCTAATTTTCTTGTGCCTTCAACATCATCAGCCAACTTGGAAAATTTTTCAGCGATATCAGATGGAATCTGCATGCCACTTAATTGCGCCATTCGATTTAATTGCTTCACATTGGTGATAGGTAGAATTCCGGCAATTACCGGCAAGGTTGAATTGGCAGCTGCTAACTTGTCAACAATGCCTTGCCACTTATCAATTTCGAAGAAAAATTGTGTTGTTGCAAAAGAGGCACCTGCCCGCTCCTTTGCTAGCAAGACAGTTATGTCTTTTGCTAAATCATGATTTGATGCTGGGTGACCATCAGGATATGCGCCAACACCAACCCTGAATCCCATTTCGACTGCAATCTCAACCAACTCTTGAGCGTAATTTAAGCCATCTGCGGTTGGCTCCCACTTTGCAGTTGGTCCACCAACTGGATCACCGCGAAGTGCCAAAATACTTTCAATGCCAGAGTTTTTAAATTGATTTAAAATTTGAATTAATTCAGTTTTACTTGATCCAACACATGTTAAGTGAGCAACAGTAGGTATCTGTGTTCGCTTTGTTATTTCAGAGGTAACACGGATAGTTCTATCTCTAGTTGATCCGCCGGCGCCGTATGTCACTGATACAAAATCTGGTGCCAATGGGGCGAGTTCGGACAAGGCCAGCCACAATCTCTGCTCGCCCGCCTCATCTTTAGGCGGAAAGAACTCCAGTGAGAAGGAGGTGGCCCGTAGTTTTGTGCCCATGGTAAGCAGGGTACCGTTGCGCTGTGAGTTTTTCGCCATCATCTGATCCAGTTGCTGATATCAATTTTCTTCGTAACGAGATAAACCATGCACTGGGTGAGTTTATTAAGGATGAAAACCGAGATTTAGCCAGAATCGGAAGTGAGTTAGATCCAGTATCACAACATCTAGAGCGATTTCTCTTAGATAGTGGCAAGAGATTGCGACCAATCTTTGCCTATGTTGGCTATTTAGGTGTGGCCAAGAATCCAACACCAGAAATGATTACCGCTTTCGCTTCACTTGAGCTAGTACATGTATGCGCATTAATTCATGATGATGTGATGGATGGTTCAGATACCAGACGTGGTGCACCTGCAATTCATAAATCATTTGAAGCGTTGCATAAAGATAAAAAGTTAAATGGTTCCGCTGCGCAGTTTGGTATCTCTGCTGCAATATTACTTGGCGATTTGGCTTTGATCTGGTCAGATCAAATGCTTCACAATGCTGGATTATCTGATCAACAATTAATTAATGGCTTAAAAATTTATGATGAAATGAGAGTTGAGTTAATGGCTGGGCAATACTTAGATGTTTATGAACAGGCATTAGGTTCAAACACAACAGCGAAGGAAGCACTTGAAAGAGCTCTAAAGGTTGCTCGATTTAAATCAGGTAAGTACACAATTGAAAGACCGTTGCACTTTGGCGCTGCAATTGCTGGAAGCCACCCATCAATGGAGAAGGCTTACTCAGATTATGGGTTACCACTTGGAGAGGCTTTTCAACTCCGAGATGATTTGCTTGGCGTATTTGGAGATCCTGCCGAAACTGGAAAGCCAGCCGGAGATGATTTGCGTGAAGGAAAGCGCACCGTATTAATGGCGGTTACCAACGAGCGTGCCGACAAAGCGGGACAAAAGTTACTCAATGATCTACTTGGAAATCCATCGCTAACAAATGATCAAATTCAAGAGTTGCAGCAGGTCATAATTGATAGCGGCTCAGTTGAGCAGGTTGAGGAAATGATCAAAAAACTAACAGACCAGGCCTTACTTGCTTTAACTCACACTGGGCTCTCTCCAGTCGGCAAGAATTTACTAACAACAATGGCTAATATCGCTACTAAGCGCAATACCTAATAAGGGTTATAAATTTAAATGACTAAACAGGTTAAAGGTCCGACAGATCATGTCGTTGTCGTTGGTGCTGGTCTTGCCGGATTAAGCGCTGCACTACGTCTAGCTGGTGCTGGTCGAAAAGTTACAGTTATCGAGCGCGAGAGCGTTCCTGGCGGCCGTAATGGATTGTTAAATAAATCTGGTTACTCATTTGATACTGGTCCATCTGTTTTAACTATGCCAGATCTAATTGCAGATGCACTTGCCTGTGTTGGTGAGGATTTGAAAGATTGGCTAGATCTAGTACCGCTTGAACCGCTGTACCGCGCCTTTTATGCAGATGGCACTCAATTAGATGTACACGCTGACACCAATCAAATGCAAGCAGAGATTGCGAAAAGTATCAGTCCAGAAGAGGCGATTGGTTACGGCAAGTATGTAGATTTTGTGACCAAACTTTATAAGTATGAGATGAAGGATTTTATTGATCGCAATATTGATTCACCACTTAACTTACTAACACCAAATTTAGCAAGATTAATTGCGCTAGGTGGCTTCCGCAGATTATCGCCAAAGGTAAATCAATTCTTAAAAGATCCACGGCTACAAAAGGTTTACTCATTCCAAGCAATGTATGCCGGCGTAAGCCCGCAGCAAGCTCTGGCTATCTATGCAGTTATTGCTTACATGGATTCAGTTAACGGTGTCTTTTTTCCAAAGGGTGGCATGCATGCAGTTCCAAGAGCTTTGGCTGGCGCGGCCCAAAAACACGGTGTCACCTTTAAATACAACAACACAGTCACAGGTATCGAAAAAAGTAATGGCCGAGCAACTGCAGTTTTAACAAATACCGGTGAGCGAATTACTTGTGATGTCGTAGTTCTAAATCCTGACTTACCTGTTGCTTGGAAGGAGTTGCTTGGAAAAGAACCGCTCTCTGTTAAGCGATTAAAATACTCCCCTTCTTGCGCGACCTTACTAATTGGATCAAATAAAAGTTATGATCACCTGGCCCATCACAATATTCACTTCGGTGAATCTTGGAGCGGCGTCTTTGATGAATTGATTAAAAAGAAAGTCTTAATGTCTGATCCAAGTATTTTGGTGACAGTGCCTAGCCGAGATGATGCCTCACTAGCACCAGCCGGAAAAACTTCTTATTATGTTTTGTTTCCAACCCCAAATCTTTCAGCTGATATTGATTGGAAGAAAATCGGGCCACAGTATCGTGATGAGATGATTAAGGCGCTGGAAGATCGTGGCTACACAGGTTTTGGCGACTCCATTGAGTTTGAACATCTGACAACTCCACTTGATTGGAAAGAGCAGGGCATGGAGATGGGCGCACCATTTGCTAGCGCGCACACCTTCTTTCAAACGGGACCATTTAGACCTAAAAATTTAGCTGCTGGCTATGAAAATGTTGTTTTCGCTGGCTCTGGTACTCAACCAGGAGTTGGCGTACCGATGGTATTAATCTCTGGCAGATTAGCGGCAGAAAGAATTGTTGGCCCGGTTAAGTAAGTATGAATGAGCTAAAAGCTGCTGGTATCACCGATCCAGAGTTAATGAAATCTTATTCTGAGTGCAAAAAATTAAATGCTCGGCATGGTAAAACCTACTATTTAGCAACATTACTTTTACCTGCAAATAAGCGACCATTTGTTCACGCCTTGTATGGATTTGCTCGATATGCGGATGAAATAGTTGATGATCTCGCTTCAACCTTATCTGCAACTGAAAAAGCAGAGAGTTTAGAGAGGTGGGGCGCCGGAGTCTTATCTGACATTAAGGCCGGCCGCAGTCATGATCACATTGGAGCAGCACTAGTAGATACGGTACAAAGATTTAACATTCCAATCTCCTACTTTGAAGCATTTTTAAAATCTATGCAGATGGATTTAACGGTAACGCAGTACCAAAGTTATGAAGATTTAATGGAGTACGTTTATGGATCAGCTGCCGTAATTGGTTTGCAGATGCTGCCAATCTTGGGAACATCATCTGATCTGGCATATCCAGCGGCTGAGAAGCTGGGAATTGCATTTCAGTTAGCCAATTTTATTAGAGATGTTGGTGAGGATCTAGACAGAGGAAGAGTTTATCTGCCACTAAATGATCTTAAAAAACATGGTGTATCAAGAAGTATGTTAGAGGCTCGCATCCTTACACCTGAAATCAAATCTGCACTTCAAGAACAAATAGCTAGAGTTCGACAGTTACAAGAAGAGGCAGAGGTTGGAATTAAATTCTTATCTCCAGAAAGTCAGCCTTGCATCGAACTTGCTAGCGAGCTTTATTGTGGAATTGTGGATGAGGTTGAAAAGATTGATTTTGAAGTATTTAAAAAACGAGCAAAAACTTCTACCTTTAGGAGAGTTAGGGGCGCACTTGTTGCATATAACCGCGCTCTAAAAGCAAGGTAGTTATTTACGTTGTATGCCTTTTTTACCCCAATAGACCCAAAGATTTAATACCGATAAAACCATAGCAAAGCCAAAGAGCAGATCTTCCGCTGGCGCAGATGCGATGCGCCAGCCAATTATCTTCTCCTCTGAATACATGACAATATTCCTTGAAGTTAGCCACCAGTTTGTTATTAACTGAAAGAAAATAATAATTACATAGGAAGTCCAAAATACTTTTCGAGTGGTTAATTTGCGTTTTAGGATGAACAAATCAATGATTACCGCTGCAATAACCGCACAGATCGCTAGTTGGGTGTAAGTCATGCTTCATCCCCTACGATCCATTTTTTCTTTACCGTGCGTACCGCCTCTATTGTCATGATGGCAGCGATTGGCACAATTAAAAAGAAGAAATACTCCTCAAGCGGTATGCCAAAGGGACCGAAAATGCCGAGGATTTGTGCGGGATCAAAGTGCCAATGATCTTGTGAGATTGCATATGCATCCCAAATTATGAATACGGTAGCAACTGGTAGAACGCTCAATAAAACTCTTTTAAACCGGCGCAGCACCCCGACCTTTAAAACAATCTCTAACCAAAACGAGCCAAATACTGTGAACGCCAACATAGCGACATATCCGAACCTGAGCACTTGATAACTATAATCAAAAATTATTGCTATCGTTAGCAACACGGGAGCTAAGAAATTTGGCTGAGAGGATCTGAAATTCAGATCGACCGGGTGACCAGTTCGGTAATGCGAACTGGAATAGGAGTAAGTAATGAGCGCTTTAGAAATAGCAGCTTTTTTAATCTCATTGGTCGCAGTAACACTTGGGGCATTAGGTACGCGTTTCGCCTGGCCATGGTGGGTTACTGGTTCAATTTTGTATGGAGTATTTTTCTACCAATCCGAATACTTCGCCAGCGCAGCCCTGCAATTGGTTTTTATCGCCGCAGCAGTCTGGGGTTGGATTGGTTGGGGTAAAGATGGTGCAAAGCCAAGATATAGTAAAAATAGTGAACGATTAATTGTTATTGGCGCACTAATCGTTGCAACCCTAATTTTGTATCCAATACTTATAGATATTGGCGCAACTTCATCAGCAATTGAAGCCTTTGGATTTACTGGCAGTGTTATTGCGCAAGTATTAATGGTGCTACAAAGATTTGAAGCATGGCCATTATGGCTGGTAGTTAATCTGGCCTATACCTATCAATACTTTAACGGTGAGCTATATCTGACCTCCGTGCTGTACGTAGTTTTTGCACTCCTTGCAGTATTTGGCTGGGTACGTTGGCAGAAAGAGTCAAAGGTAAATGCAGTACCAAACCCTATTAAGTAATCTGGAACATCTTAAGAATGGTGATTTAATTGCAATAGATGGAGCGGCCGGCTCTGGTAAATCCACTCTTGCAAAATCACTGTTACGAGATATTCCAAACTCAATAATCATCGCAGTTGATGATTTATATGATGGCTGGGCAGATGCATTCTCCCCCAGATTAACAGCCAGAGTAATTGAGCAAGTGCTTGTGCCAATCTCAAAAAATCAGGATTTTAGATATGACATTTACGATTGGCATAAAGCAAAGTTTGTTAAATCTAAAGTAATCTCACGTGATCAGATTTATATCTTGGAAGGTGTCTGCGCAGGACACCAGCAATTTCGCGGGTTTATTGATGTATTAATCTGGCTTGATGTTTCGGATGAGATTGGTTTAGCTCGAGTTTTAGATAGAGATGGTGATCTAATTCGCGATCAAATGATCTCTTTCCAGGCCGCGCAAAGAAGCCACTTTGCCCAAGATTTAACGCAGGATGCAGCGGATTATAAATATGATGGCGTGCCGAAATCTCTGCTTTAGCTTTAATTACCTAATATTTGCAGGTGGCTGATTTAACCGGTGAGTTAATTGATAATCGGTATTTGCTACAACGCAACCTAGCCTCTGGTGGCATGGCCAGTATTTATGCCGCTTTAGATACTCGATTAGATCGCCAAGTAGCGGTCAAAATAATGCACCCGCACTTAGCAAATGATGAAGCATTTGTTTCTAGATTTATAAAAGAGGCGAAGGCAACGGCGGCTCTATCTCATCCAAATATTGTTTCGATTCAAGATCAGGGTTGGAATCAAGGTGGGGTACCAGCAGTTTTCATCGTTATGGAATTAGTTGAAGGCAGCACTTTACGAGATTTAATTAATGAGCAAGCACCTTTAAGTATTGAGAAATTCTTTCGATATTTAAACCCAGTAGTTTCAGCTCTTGCTGCAGCTCACCAAATTGGAATTGTTCATCGTGATATCAAACCGGAAAACATTTTAATTGCTCAAGATGGTCGGGTTAAGGTGGCAGATTTTGGATTAGCTGTAGGCGCTGTGATTGGCCAAACATTAACCGCTGAATCCAGTGTTGTGCTAGGTAGTGTTTCTTATTTATCTCCAGAACAAGTGCAACGTGGGGTCGCTGATGCTCGCAGTGATATCTATGCGTTGGGAATTGTGGTTTTTGAGATGTTAACTGGAAAGAAACCATACGACGGTCAAACGCCAATTCAAATTGCATATAAACATGTTAATGAGCGCATTCCTAACCTACGCGAAGTAAATTCAACTATCCCGCAAGAGGTGGCTGATCTGATTTATGCGGCAACTGCACCTAATCCAGATGATCGCCCTAAAGATGCCCAGGCATTTCTGAGCCAATTAAGAGGGATCGAAGTAAAGATTGATCCAAAGCGCAGGCAGATGAGTTTAGAACTGGATCTGCCGCCAGTAACCAGTAGTGTTTTGAATAAGGCAAATAAAATAGCGAAGGTTAAGGTTGTATCAGCTTTAGAAGGATTAAAAGAGAAAACATCTCAGATCACTACATTAAAAAATAACACTCAGCAGTTGAAAGGAGAACCGGCGGTGGCGAAAAAAACTCGTAAAACATCGCGCCGGGTAAAACGAAATCGAATTATTGCGTTGCTACTTCTTTTATCTCTCATCTTTGGTGGTTACACGGCATTTAACGCAGACCGAGTAACAGTGCCATCTCTTGCCGGCATGAGCCAAAAAGAGGCGGCGGCTGCTGTTGCAGAAATTGGCTTAAGTGCTGAGATTGGTGAAGAGATATTTAGTGAGGATATTCCAGCTGGACGAGTGATCTCATCATCACCGGCAGGAGGAGGCAAGATCGCTAAAGCGGGTGTAGTTAAGTTAATAATTTCTAAAGGTAAAGAGCGAATTTTAATTCCTAATCTAATTGGTCAAACACCAGATATCGCAACGCAACAACTAGCTGATCTTGGATTAAGAGTTGGTGAAATATTTGAAGTCTTTTCGGCACAGGCTGAAAAGGGTTTTATTGCAAAAATTGAACCGTTAGTTGGCGCAGAGGTAAAGCCAAATTCTTTGGTAAATATATTTGTCAGCAAAGGTAATGAGCAGGTATCACTTGCCTCCTATGTTGGTCTAGGTGGCGAGCAAGCTTTGAGTGAGTTAACGCAAGCTGGCTTTGATGTATCACCAACCTACAAATTCAGCGATACCGTTTTAACTGGTTTAGTAATCTCGCAAACCCCTGCAAGTGCGCCACTGGTAGATAAAGGCAGTGAAATTACTCTGGATATTTCTAAAGGACCAGAGTTTGTCTTTATTCCAAATGTGATCTCAAAGAGTTCTAATCAGGCCACGTTAGATTTAGAAAATAATGGATTAAAAGTAGTTGTGAAAGGAAGAGGCGCGAAAGTAATTAGCATCTCACCAAAACAAGGATCCAAAGTGAAGGTGGGATCTACTGTGACAATCTCACTAGGTTAGGTGCAGTAGGCTCTGCAAATGATCTCACCACGAATCGGTGCACATGTGCCGACATCTGGTGGCATGGCGACTCGATCAATTGAGTATGCATTAACCATTAAAGCTGAAGCGATTCAGGTATTTGCATCTAGTCCAAGAACTTGGGCAACATCTGCCCCAAATCCAGCAATGGATGAAGCTTTCAAAGCAAAGACAGCTGAGCATGATATTGAGCCTTACGTACATGCATCATTTTTAATTAATTTAGGATCACCAACACAATCAACCTATGAAAACTCACTAGCAGCGACCGCTTACTCATTAAAGCGTGGTCGAGAGATTGGTGCTAAAGGTGTTGTTGTCCACACTGGCTCTGCAGTGGATGAGTCACATGTTGATAAAGCCTGGAAGCAAATTCATGAAGGCATGATGCCAATTCTAAATAATTTAACCGATGAAGATCCTTGGTTGTTACTCGAGCCAACCGCTGGTCAAGGTCAATCTTTAGTAAAAAAATTAGATGATCTAACAAAGTACTTTGATGCACTTGAATGGCATCCGAAAGTTGGAGTTTGTCTAGATACCTGTCATGTCTTTGCTGCTGGACATGACATTAAAAAGGTGGGCGGAATGACGCAAACATTAGATTTATTGGTGAAGGTTGCCGGAGTTGAGCGAATTCAATTAATTCATGCCAATGATTCAATGGATATCTGCGGAAACCTAAAGGATCGTCATCAAAATATTGGAAAAGGTGAGATTGGCAGTAAACCATTTGCTGAATTATTAGCCCATCCAGCAATTAAAAATGCTCCCCTGATTCTAGAAACTCCAGGTGCTGAACCAGAGCATGGCAGTGAGGTAGCATTGCTGAAAAAATTCAGAGGAAAGAAATGATCACTAGAAATCTGCTTTACCTTGCAATGCTTGCAACCGCTGCAGTTTGGGGTGGCTCCTTTGTATTAATGAAGGATGCGATTGTCCAGCAAGATGTGTACTCATTTCTATCAACTAGATTTATTTTGGCAGCGCTTTTAATGATTGCTTATAGGCCAACTGTTTTTCGCGGTTTAAGCTCTAGATTTATCAAGCAGGGAGTTTTGGCAGGAGTTCTGCTCAGCGGAGGATACATATTTCAAACCCTAGGCTTGGCCAAAACTACAGTTTCTAATACTGGATTTATCACCGGTATGTACCTGGTGTTTACGCCTTTAATCTCACTAATAATCTTGAAACGTAAAGTGTTGCTAGTTCAATGGTTTGCAGTTGCTATCGCCATGATTGGTTTAATTCTAATCTCTTACAACGGAATTTCAATCGGAACAGGTGAGATCCTGGTCTTAATCTCTGCCATAGCTTTTGGCGCTCATTTTGTAGCCCTTGGTGAGTGGAGTAATGGTAAAAATACCTACGCTCTAACCTTGATCCAGATTTTAACAGTCAGTGCTATCGCAACAGTTTGTGCATTTATTAATAGCTTTGAAGTGCCGCCATCGGCGAGTGTCTGGCAAGCAATTGCCTTTACCGCAGTATTTGCCACCTTCTTAGCATTCTTAGTTCAAACAAAGGCGCAATCAGTAATGAGTGCAACCGTGGCTAGTGTTCTTTTAGCGATGGAGACGCCATTTGCAGTAGTTCTAGGAGTTTTGATTTTAAATGATCCACTAACTCTTCGAATTATAGTTGGCGGCTCCTTGGTGATGATTGCTATGGGAGTTGTCATCTGGAGTGATAAAGAAAAGAAGATAACCTCTTAAAGCAATCCTGTTAGGATTTTTAAAGCGCGCCCTCGTGGTTTAGTAACCACTCCTTTATCGCAACACCATATCCATAATTTCCAAGCGCACCGCCGCTTTTCACAATTCGATGGCATGGAATAATCGGTGCGATTAAATTATTGCCGCAAGCGGTTCCTGCTGCTCTAACCGCATCAGCTGAACCAGCACGCTTTGCAAGTTCAGCATAACTCCAAGTTTTTCCTGCAGGAATTTTTCGCATCGCCTTCCACGCATTTTGAGAGAATTTACCCCCTGGCTGCCGAACGCTTATGCCATTTAAAGCAAGTAAATCACCATCAAAGTAATCATCAATTAAGTCGGAGATAATTGGAATTGATTTAATTTGTTTAATCTCTATCTTGGCATCACTTGGATCAAATCGATCAATTAGATTCTTAAAACTCTTAAATCCCGCCCCTAGTAATACTTGTTCATCGGCAATTAGAAACAGATTGCCTATGGGAGTTTTTTGGGTGGTGGCTGAGAACATGCTTACAACTGTAAACCTGAAATCACTTAAAGGGAATACTTATTTTTTTCGATCTCGTAACATTTCAGCAACTAAAAAGGCGAGTTCTAGTGATTGGGTGTGGTTTAGTCGAGGATCGCAGGCGCTCTCATATCTTGAGGCAAGATCTTCATGTGAGATCTGATCTCCACCGCCAACACACTCGGTAACATCATCACCAGTTAATTCAATATGAATGCCGCCAGGGTGGGTTCCTAGTTTCTTGTGGACTTCAAAAAATCCACGAACCTCATCTAGGACATCATCAAACTTTCGAGTTTTATAGCCGCTTGGCGCCTCGTAGGTATTTCCATGCATTGGATCGCAAACCCAAAGCACTATTGCACCAGATTTTTTAACACTCTCAATTAATGGCGATAACTTTTCCCGAATTAAACCAGCACCCATTCGAGTAATAAAGGTCAGTCGACCAGCCTCATTATCTGGATTTAATTTAGCGATGATCGCTAATACTTCCTCCGGGGTGGTTTTCGGACCAAGCTTTACACCAATCGGATTATGAATCTTTTGAGCAAAATCCATATGCGCACCATCTAATTGTCGAGTTCGCTCACCAATCCAAAGAAAGTGCGCCGAAACGTCGTATGGATTTTCGGTTCGAGAATCGATTCTGGTTAATGCTTTTTCATACTCGAGTATTAGCGCTTCATGGCTTGAGTAAAAATCTACAGATTTAAATGATTCAGGATCAACGCCAGCTGACGCCATGAATTGGATCGCTCGACCAATCTCATTAGCCATCTCCTCATAACGTGCACTAAATCTGGCATCTGCTGCAAAGCCTCGGTTCCAAGTATGAACCTGGCGAAGATCTGCAAAGCCGCCTTGCGTGAATGCTCTAACTAAATTTAAGGTTGCGGATGAGGTGTTGTATACCCGGACTAAACGTTTTGGATCTGGTGTTCTAGATTTTGTCGTGAACTCTAAATCATTTACTGCATCTCCACGATATGCGGGCAAAGTTACGCCATCGCGAGTTTCATTGTCATTACTACGCGGCTTAGCAAATTGGCCAGCCATTCGACCAACTTTAACTACCGGCAAAGATGAAAAGTATTGAAGTACAGCTGCCATTTGTAATATTGTTTTAATTCGATTGCGAATTGAGTCAGCTGTAGCACCTACAAAAGTCTCGGCGCAATCTCCGCCTTGAAGCCAAAATGCATTTCCATTTGCAGCTTGTGCAATCTTTGCTTTGAGGTTGTCACACTCTCCTGCGAAAACTAATGGTGGAAATGACTCAAGTTCTGCAACCGCCTCTTTCACAGCGGCAGCATCTGGCCAGGTTGGTTGCTGGGCTGCTATTAAGCCAGGAGTAAAAATCTGATCACTCTTCATAGAATAATTCTAGGGAATGTTAATTAATCGCCGTGGGCAATTAATTATCAACCAAAGAAGATCTCCGCCTCTTTGTATAGGGCTGGATCAACTGTCTTCAACTTCTCAGTTGCAGAAGCCAAGGGAACTCGCTCGATCTTTGTGCCATGTAACGCGACCATCTTGCCCCAGTCACCTTCGTGTGCAGCAGTAATTGCATGTAAACCAAATCTAGTTGCCAAGACTCGGTCAAAAGCGGTTGGCGTACCACCTCTTTGAATATGTCCAAGAACTGAAGTTCGCGCCTCTTTACCTGTTCTTGTTTCAATCTCTTTTGCTAACCATTCGCCGATTCCAGATAACTTAACATGACCAAAGGCATCAAGTGTTTGATCCTTAGTGATCAAATCCCCCTCCTGCGGAATAGCACCTTCTGCGATCACAATAATTGGTGCATAGCTTTGTTCAAATCTTGACTCTACCCATTTACAAACTTGATCAACCGAGAATTTAACTTCAGGAATTAAAATACAAGATGCACCGCCGGCTAAACCTGAGTGCAATGCAATCCAACCTGCGTGCCGACCCATGACCTCAACAATTAATGCTCGATGATGTGACTCAGCGGTTGTGTGCAAGCGATCAATCGCTTCAACTGCAATGTTAACTGCAGTATCAAAACCAAAGGTGTAATCAGTATTGTTTAAATCATTATCAATTGTCTTTGGAACGCCAATTACTTTCACGCCTAGTGAATCTAACTTTGTGGCAACACCCAATGTGTCCTCACCACCAATAGCAATCAGCGCATCCACGCCCATTTTCTCAAGATTGGCTTTAATTTTTTCTACGCCACCATCGATCTTAAATGGGTTGGTACGAGATGATCCAAGGATGGTTCCACCCTTTGGCAAAATTCCACGCGTTGCCGGAATATCTAACGGCATTGTTAAACCTTCAAGTGGTCCGCGCCAACCATCGCGAAAACCAATAAAATCATAGCCATACTCTTTAACGCCCTTGCGCACAACTGCGCGAATAACCGCATTTAATCCTGGGCAATCACCACCACCAGTTAGAACACCGAAGCGCATTAAATACTCCTAATCATTTCTATTTGAAGTAAATATCAGTTGATCAAATAGAGTTGGCCAATTATGAAGGCTAAGTCTACTCTGCGGGTGGCCAAAGTTAAAAATGGAATAGCACCCAAAAAGTGTGTGGCCTGTGGCCTTGAGTTTGAATGGCGAAAAAAATGGCGTAAAGATTGGGATCAAGTCAAATACTGTTCTGAGAAATGTCGACGAGCATGAAACGAATCATCTATGTGCCACATGATCTACTAAATAAAAATTTTGGAGCGCTGAAGAAAGCTGATAAAAATAATGATTTAATTGTCTTGATAGAAAGTGCCCGAACTATAAGTGGAAAAAAATGGCACAGCCAACGATTGCAATTCGTCATCTCTAGTGCCCGCCACTTTGCCCAAGAGTTAACTGACTCTGGCTTTAATGTAATTTACCAAAAAAGTGCCACCACAATTGCCGGCTTAACTGAGATTGGCAAAAAGCATAAGATCGATAAATATTTAACTACCTATCCAACCAGCTTTAGAAGATTAGAAAGCTTTAAAAACATCCCGATTGAATTTGTTGAAAATGATTTTTTTATCACGCCAATCAATGAGTTCACTGAATGGGCTAAATCTCAAAAGAGTTTTAAAATGGAGAGTTTCTACCGCCAGCAACGGGTAAAACTAAATGTATTAATGGATGGTAAGGATCCATTGGGTGGTGAATGGAATTATGATCATGAAAATCGCAACCCAGTTCCGAAGGGTTATAAGTCCCATGAGCTTGCAGAGTTTAAATTTGATGAAATAGATAACCAGGTTGCTCAAGAGATTTCACAGATTTCAAGTTGGGGTGAGAGTGAGAACAAGTACTGGGCAACTACTCGAAAGCAGGCTTTAAAGCGATTGGATGAATTTTTAAAATATAACTTTAAAGATTTTGGGGCATATGAGGATGCAATGCCAGTTGATAGCTGGTCGGTAAATCACTCAGTTATATCTCCTTATTTAAATAATGGCTTACTGCATCCACTTGAGGTCGTTGATGCCGCATTGAAGAAGTTTGAAACTGGTGAAATTCCAATCGCTTCCTGTGAGGGATTTATCCGACAAATTATCGGAT
>JBILCN010000016.1:0-28250 GCA_044353095.1 Candidatus Nanopelagicus sp. | reverse complement strand
TGCTTGCTTGGAATATCACCCAGCTCTGTTGCCCATTCGTAGTAACCGGTAGCCGGTATTAAACAACGATAGTATTTAAAAGCATTTTTAAAGGTTGGTTTAACATCAACACTTTCGGTTCGAGCATTAATTGCAGAGCTTTGCGATTTGATCGCCTCTTTACTTGATTTACTCCAAGGCGCTATTAATCCCCAAGATAGATTAACTAGTTCACGCTTTGCATCAGAGTTATTTCTAATTACATAAATCTCCTTAGTTGGAGATATGTTCCAATCTGCAGGTAGCACTTTTCCGGTATGACCGGCGGTTATCTCAAACTCCTCAATTAACTCCTCGGGTAGCTTAGATATCGCATAACGTCCACACATAAGCAGAAAGTTTACTCAATCTCACCCCACATTGGATTACGGGTAGAATCAGCGCAATGACAAATTGGCCAGCACCCTTTATTAATAAGGCAGATCCTTCTAGCGCCATAAATTGCGTCATCACAATTCCTGGATCAAAATCAGTTACAAATCGTGCACTCATACTGGCTGCGATCTCGCAAACGCCCTCAACTATTCGCCGGCCACTAGCTTCACGTGATACCGATTTAATGGTTAAAGCTTTACGTTCACTTGGCTGCCAAATAAATGAGGTTAAAACTGAAGATGGCTTTGATTACGTTGTAACACCTAAAAAATTAATAGGTCCGACGCAAATTGATGTTGGTAACGCAGGAACTGTAATGCGCTTTCTGCCACCTATCGCCGCCTTTGCAAATGGTTTAATTCATTTTGATGGTGATGCAAGATCGCACGAGCGACCACTGGCTCCAGTAATAAAAGCTCTAGAACAATTGGGCGTAAGTATTGAGCATGGCAATAAGTACAGATTGCCTATGACCATAAATGGTTCTGGCAAGGTAAAAGGTGGAGTTGTTGAAATTGATGCATCCACATCTAGCCAATTTGTTTCAGCATTACTTCTAATGGCGCCAGCAACCGAGCTTGGTATCACAATTAAAAATATTGGCCAAACCCTTCCATCACAACCTCATATTGATATGACTATTTCAATGTTGCGCTTATTTGGTGCAACTGTTGAAGTTAATCAAGATTCATCTGTGCCATCTAAAACCTCTTGGCGAGTTCTTCCCGGAAAGTTAACTGGTCAGGATTTAATTGTGGAGCCAGATCTTTCAAATGCTGCACCCTTTATGGCAGCAGCTATGGTTTGTGGTGGCACAGTTGTCATTAGAGATTGGCCAAAAGAAAGTACTCAACCTGGAGATCAATTAAGAGAGATCTTCACCAGGATGGGTGCCAAAATAGAATTTACACAAGCGGGCTTATCTATTTCATCTTCCAGCGCATCGCTTAATTCAATATCTGGAATAGACATAGATCTGCATGATGTTGGTGAGCTAACACCATCAATTGCTGCAGTTGCTGCCCTAGCCAGTACACCATCTACTTTACGAAACATTGGACATCTTCGCCTGCATGAGACTGATCGATTGTCAGCACTTGCAACTGAGATTAATAAATTAGGTGGAGAGGTAATTGAAAGCGCTACTGATTTGGTAATAAAACCAAGAGCATTAAATGTTGATTCATCCCAGGCGCCATACCTATTTAATTCATATGAGGATCACCGGATGGCAACTGCTGGCGCAATTATTGGCCTAGCGGTGCCAGGAGTAGTTGTAGAAAATATTGAAACAACTAAAAAAACTCTTCCTAATTTTCCAGAATTGTGGAGCCAGATGTTGGGCTCGGCCACTAAGCCAAAACTATGAAACCACTTAATTGAGCCAACAAAATGAGTAAGCGTTATCGGGATGAAGATGATGTTCGAGTAAATCAATCAAGGCAATTTGGTGCAAGTAATAAGGCAAGAGCGCGAACCAAGGATCGCCCGGATTACTCAGAGGCAAAAACAGCGAAAATTATTGAGGTAGATCGCGGACGAGTTAAATGCTTACTAACAGGTGATACGGCCACTGAAGTAATTGCAATGAAAGCTCGTGAGCTTGGTAAGAAATCTGTTGTGGTTGGTGACTTGGTATCAGTTGTTGGTGATTTAAGTGGCAAGGAGGGTTCCCTTGCTCGCGTAGTTACGGTGTTGCCAAGAAAGAACTCATTGACTCGAACAATTGATGATCATGTAAATGATGAAAGAGTAATTGTGGCAAATGTTGATCAAATGGGAATAGTTGTAGCTGCAGCAAATCCAGAGCCACGTGAAGGTTTTATTGATCGAGCTCTAGTTGTTGCATTTGATCAAGGAATTAAGCCCATAATAATAATGACTAAACAGGATCTAGCTGATGGCACTGATTTCTTAAATACCTACAAAGATTTAGATATCACAATTTTTAAGGTGGATAAGAGCAGTGATTTATCAACTTTGAATACGCAATTACAAGAGAAAGTAACGGTTTTGCTTGGACACTCTGGTGTTGGTAAATCCACGCTAGTTAATAAATTACTAGGGGATGAGCGTCGAGCTACCGGTGATGTAAATGATGTAACTGGTCGAGGCCGCCACACATCATCCAGTGCGATCGCATTAAAGATACCCAGCATTAGTAATAACTCTTCAACTTGGATTATTGATACACCTGGTGTGCGATCCTTTGGCATCGCTCACGTTGAGGCCACAAGAGTTATCTCGGCCTATCCTGAATTCACCGATGCAATTACCCACTGCCCAAAAAACTGTACTCATGATGAAGAAAGTTGTGCTTTAAATCATTGGCCAGATTTAACTCCGCAAAACCTCGCTAGATTGGCCAGCCTGCGCAGAGTGCTTTCAACAAATAAATCTACAAATTAAATAGAGAAGTAAACCAATATTTGCAGTAATCTTTACATATCATGAGCACTCCACAGATAACCCAGTTCCTGCCAAAGGATTCTGATAATCAAACCAAGCAGGTAGATCTATCAATAACTGGAATGAGTTGCTCATCCTGTGTTAATTCAATTGAAAAATCTCTAAATAAATTACCTGGTGTTCGTGCCACTGTTAATTTAGCAATGGAGAGTGCGCACATAATCGTGCCAATTAAGATGAATGAATCTGAATTAATTGCTGCTGTTAAAGCAAGCGGATACTCAGCTAAAGCATTTAAGGGCGAACGTGAATCATTTGAAAGATCAAGAAAGCTTGGTTTGCGTGTTTTACTCACCGCTCTTTTAACCGCGCCAATTTTATTGCTCATGATTGTGGATTCGATCTCATCCTCATTTCAAAGCTTTTTTGATCGCAACTTCGAATCGATGATTGATCAATCAAATAAATTCATAGCAAATCAAGGTTTTAATTTTGAGATTTTATCTCCAGCTGCCCCCGCAACTGCCTGGCTAGTTATTGCTCTTACACTTCCAGTGGTATTTATTCTGGCTTGGCCAATACATCGCGCTGCGATAAAAAATCTCACTCGGCCAACAATGGATACCTTGGTTTCAATTGGATCAATTACCGCACTGATCTGGAGCATCTATGCAACCGCAACCTTCAGCCACTCTGCCGGTGGCACTGGTGCTGATGGCGCTAGTGGCATGCAGATGTCAGAGTTACAAAATTACGCAGAGGTTTCTGCCACTGTAATTTTCTTTGTCATGCTTGGCAGATATCTAGAGCACCGAGCAAAACGAAAAGCAGGATCTGCTTTAGCCGCTTTATTTGAGTTATCTGCCGGAAGCGTTGAAGTAGTTCGAGATTCAAAAACGCTAATAATTGATATCTCAGAGATTGAAGTTGGCGACATTTTTACAGTCAGACCAGGTGAGAAAATAGCCACTGATGGCGTTGTTATCTCCGGTTCAAGCACAATCAATAACTCATTTCTAACTGGTGAATCAACTCCACTTGATGTAACAATCGCAGATTTAGTTTTTGCTGGCTCAATTAATAACAACGGCTCACTTGTAGTTAGAGCCACCCGAATTGGTGCAGATACTGAGCTAGCCAGAATTACTCGAATGGTTATGAGCGCACAGAGTGAAAAGGCACCCGCTCAACGATTAGCTGATCGAGTCAGTGCAATCTTTGTACCGGTTGTTCTTTTATTAGCAATTGCCACTTTTCTAACCTGGTATTTATCTGGATCGCAACTTTCAAAGGCGATCGCAACCGCCATTGCAGTTTTAATCATTGCCTGCCCGTGCGCGTTAGGCCTGGCCACACCAATTGCGCTGATGGTGGCAGCAGGTAAAGGTGCAAAATTAGGTTTCATCATTCGCTCCCCTAAGGCCATTGAAAAAGCTAGATCTATAACTGATGTTGTCTTTGATAAAACCGGAACAATCACAACGGGCAAAATGAAATTACAACAGATGTTAGTAATTGAGTCCCCACTCAATAAATCAAACTCGGAAGTTTCAACCGCTGAAATTCTAAGATTAACTTTGAGTATCGAAGCACTGGATTCACACCCAATTTCAGATGCAATTTCAGAGGAGTTAAAGCTGCAAGGATTTGTTGGCGAGGCGTTAACTGAGTTTGAACATCGAAGTGGCCAAGGCGTTGCCGCTAGAACTTCAACTGGCAAAACTTTATTGGTTGGCTCACCAATTTCTATCGCTAAAAGTTCAGCTGAGTTTCATCCAAAACTTAAAGCAGCGATTGACCAGGCTGATGCTCGAGGCAATTCAATTGCAGTAGTTTCCATTGATGGGGTTGCCTATGGCGTATTTGAGGTTGGCGACAGCCTTAAATCAGATGCCGCAGCATCAATTGCAAAGCTACAGAACAAGGGAATTAATACCTGGCTAGTTACCGGTGATTCTGCAACAGCAGCAATTGCCATGGGAGGTGCAGCCGGAATTCCAATTGATAACATTTTTGCAACAGCTTCTCCAGAGCAGAAAATTGATTTTGTTAAATCACTTCATCAAGCATCTGATTCAGATGACAAAAGTAATAAGCGGGTTTTAATGATTGGTGATGGCATAAATGATGCGGCTGCAATTGCAGAGGCTGATTTAAGTATGGCCATGGGAACTGGAACAGATACTGCAATAGCGGCTGCTGATATCACTTTGATTAGGGCATCACTTGGTACTGCCATTGATGCTTTAAATGTTGCAGGAAAAACGGTAAAGATTATTAAATCAAACCTAGCTTGGGCATTTGCTTATAATGTTATTTGTATACCAATCGCAGCATCTGGAAATCTTTCCCCGATGTATGCAGCTGGGGCAATGTCACTATCCTCATTATTTGTGGTGATGAATAGCTTAAGAATTTAAGTATTGGTAGCGGGGACAGGATTTGAACCTATGACCTCTGGGTTATGAGCCCAGCGAGCTACCGAGCTGCTCCACCCCGCGTCGGATCCCAAATCTTAAAGCAATTAACTGTTAAAGCAAAATTGTAGTAAAGATTGTGCTTAACTCTTTTTTATTCAACTGTTTTTGCAGTTAAATTATAAAGATTAGCGATTTTGCGCAGATATTAGTGCAGCTATTGCTGCCTCTAAACGTGCACGCGCTCTATCAGTTGCCGCACCATCTAATCGCTTTTGCGCATCAATAAAATCTTTATACGCAGATTGCAATGAAGAGATTGCAGATCGAACCTCTTGGCTTGATCCAGTGCCGGTAGTACCACCAGTGCCACCAATGCCACCAGATGAAGGCGGATTGTTTCCAACAGTTGTACCGGAGTTACCACCAAATACTTGATCTAGTGCACCTTGCAAAGTGTCATCAAATCCAATTTGATCACCAAATGCGACCAAAACTTTTTGAAGCAATGGATATGCAACGGCGTTTGCAGTTGCACGAATGTAGACCGGCTGTACATAAAGCAAACCATTACCGACTGGCAAAGTTAACAAGTTAGCTAGAACAACATCTGAGCCACCTTGACGAAGGAGTGAAAGAGTTGTTGCAACCTCAGGTTTTGCTTCAAAATTTGAAGCTATCTGTGATGGTCCTGCAACGTTGGCAGATCTTGGAAGTTGAAGAACTGTGATCTTTCCATAATCTGGGCCGTTATCTGAATTAACGATAGCTAGTGCAGATAAGTTTTCACGGCCACCACGAGGCACGAATGGAGTGGAGAGTGAGAAGGTTGGCTTATCTTGGCCAGGGACCTGCATTGTTAAATAAACAGGTGGTTGATTACCAGCGTTAGCACCAAAGGTTGATGGATCACGAGGTACTCGCCAGAAATCCTGTCCACCATAAAAAGCATCTGCAGTGGTTACGTGATAGGCACTTAAAATATCTCGCTGAACACGGAACATATCCTCTGGATAGCGAATATGTTCAAGTAATTGAGCTGAAATCTCACTCTTTGGTTTAACAGTTCCAGGAAATGCCTTACTCCAAGTTGCTAGTACTGGATCTTTCTCATCCCACTGATACAAAGAGATTGTTCCATCATAAGCATCAACTGTTGCCTTTACTGAGTTACGGATGTAATTGACACTTCTGTTATCCAAAGATGCAACAGCGGTTGCTCGGGAAGTTAAAGCATCAGCAGTATTAGCTAAATTAATCTTGCGAGAGTTTGGATAACCGTTTGAAGTTGTATATCCATCAACTATCCAAAGAATCTTGCCATCTACTACAGCAGGGTATGGATCGCCATCAAGGGTTAACCATGGTGCAACCTTTGCAATTCGATCTCTTGGATTGCGATCAAATAAAATCTTTGAGTTGGAGTTAATTAAATTAGATAAAACAATTCTCTGCTCTTGGTATTTTATTGCAAATAATAATCTGGTAAATAAAGAGCCCATTGGAACTCCACCATCACCTGTGTAGGTGTAATTCCTTTGACCATTAGCTGAAGCATCATCTGGATAATCAAGCTCGGCTGGTGCACCACCTGCGGTTCCACCAACGATTGAGTAGTTAGGTACATTCTCACCAAAGTAAATTCGAGGCTCAAACTCACCTAAGCCATTAGTTGGTGGAATATCGCCAACAACAAAACTTGGCTTTCCATCAGCATCACGTGCGTTACCAAAAGCTGCCACCATGCCGAAGCCATGGGTATATACCAAGTGATCATTGATCCAGTTACGAGATGGATTTCCCTCAATATTTAACTCACGAACAGCGAGTACAACATCACGCACTTGTCCATTAATTGTGTATCGATCAATATCTAATACATCTGCGAAGGAGTAATAAGGCTTAATTTGCTGCAGCTGGCGGAAGGTTGCAGATAAAATATTTGGATCCATCAATCTAATATTTGCAATCGTCGCCGCATCATCAGCAAGTTGTCCAGCAGAGGTGGCAACCGTTGCGCGGTAATCCACCATTTCTACTTTATCTAAACCAAAAGCGGCACGAGTAGCATCAATATTTTTTTGAATGTATGGCGCCTCTTTTGAAGACTCACTTGGCTTTACTTGGAATTGTTGAATGGCTGCTGGATAAATGCCAGCAATTAATACTGATGCAATCACCATAAGCGCCACACCAGCTGTTGGTAGAAGCCAGGATTTGCGAATTATGTTGGCAAAGAAGAGAAGTGCACAGACAACTGCAATCGCAGAGAGAATTGATTTGGCTGGCAGTAATGCATTTACATCGGAGTAAGTAAGCCCAGTAATTAATCTGCCTTCTTGCAGAGTTAATGCAAAACGGTCATACCAGTATGCAACCGCCTTTAATAGAACTAAAAAGCCAAGGAGTACCGATAACTGCACACGAGCAGCAACTGTGGTGCGCTCCTCTTTTACCTGTGGCCTGATTCCACCGTATAGGTAATGAACACCAGCTGCTGCCAAAATTGTCAGAATAATTGTGGAGATTCCCCACCCAATTAATGCTTGCCACATTGGTAATTCAAAGGCAAAGAATGAGACATCTTTGTTAAATTGTGGATCGGTTACACCAAATGGCGTTGCATTTCTAAATAGTAACCACTCTTGCCAAAGTCTGGAACCAGCACTACCGGCAAAGTAAAACAATGAGGCGAAAACTCCAACAATTACAAGCTTGCGAATTGGTTCAAGTTGAGCGCGGTATCTCTCTAAATTATCTGCTTCAACATTTAATGGGACATAAATTGGGCGTTTACGAAAAGCGATGTAAATATTTGCGGTGACTATCAGCGCAGTTAAAAATCCAAAGCCAACAAATAGATACGCCTTAGTGAAAAGTGTTGTTTGCCAGACAGATACAAAATCAACTGATCTAAACCAAAGTAGATCTGCATAAAAACCACTTAATGAAAGTAAGCCCAGTCCGAGAATGAACAAAACACCAACAGTTATCGCAAGCGGGCTAACCTTTCGCGGTCCATCCGGATTTCTACGTCCAAAATTGGCGAATGGATTTGCGCCACCACCAAAATTATCGCCGAAACCACCACCAAAATTATTTCCAAAGGGACTATTTCCAAATGGGCCATTGCTGCCTGAACCTGAATTACTCATGGGTGGATCCTAGCCAATTACCTCGTGGAACAGGACGCAAGCTTTGCGCCATCAGGGGCCCTAAGAACAGCCAAAGCCTGCGCCAATGTGGCGACCGGCACTACTTTAATTCCTTCAAATAGTTGAGGGGACGAAATATCTAAACAATTTTCAATTGGTGCTAGAAAAATTTCAGCACCATCCTTTTTGGCTCCAATGATTTTCTCAGTAATTCCTCCGATTGGACCTACCTCACCCGAATCTGTAATTGTTCCAGTTCCAGCAATATATCTTCCTCGGGTTAAATTTTCACTCTGCAATTTTTCAATAATTCCTAACGCAAAAATTAGACCACCACTGGGTCCACCAGTTTCAGCTAATTTAATTTTCACTGAAATCGGAAACTCTTGTACTGTCTCAACAGTAATTCCGATGAAAGCTGAATTATCATCTCGAGCAGATAGCTTTACTTCAACTGTTAATTCAACCAATGATTGCGTTGAAGATTTTTGTGCTACTGGCTCTCTCATTAATTTCAAAGTAACAACTTCACCTGGTTTTTTGCTCTTTAAATAATCCAATAATTGCTTGGTTGAGGTTAACTGCCTGTCATCAATCTCAATAATTTGATCACCAGCTATTAGTTTTTTAAATGAATCAGTTTTCTCATTTACGGAGTTAACGATTAACTTTGTCTGCCCTTTGTACCCCAGAAGGGTTAAAGCCGCCGTAGTAGCACTTACCTGCGATGCCTGCATATCAGCAGCGCCTTGTTGAATTGACTCTTCTACACTCTCATTATCTGGGTAAATTTCAATCCTTGGTAGAACCGCTTGTTCTGCCGTTGCCCATCCATACAAGATATCAAAACCGGTCATATAAGAATCTGGATTGGTGACCATGATAGATGTAACCGCCATCTTGCCGGTGGTTGGAAATACTTGTGCACCAGTAATTGTAATTGCGCTGTTCAAAACATTTTGTGGAGTGCCAGGTGATAAGAGCACATAAGGTGTAGGAATAAAAAATGCCACCAAAACTAATGACACAAAGAGATATTTACTAAATCTAGGTAATTTGTTTCCAGATGGAAATAGGCGGCGCACTTACTTCTTCTCTTTAAATGAGTTTTGAAATCTGGCAAACTTATTCATAGATCGATGGGTATCTTTATCAAATTTGGATTGAAACTTTGAAACCCAGACCACATAAACAATTGAACCAAATACAGCTACTAACGGAATCAGCCACCAAACCAAAGCGGATAAGGCGGGGGTGGTGGGGTTCATAACCCAAATCCTATTGAGAAGGGAAGAAATTTGCTGGCATTGTTGTTCTATAGTGCGTTAAGTAAATGTGAGATCTAAATCGAACTAAATGGATCTAGAAGGAGTTTGAAGTGAGCTTTGGCTTTTTACCAAATGAGGGGCAACCTGATTTTGAAGCGATGATGCGCCAATTCACAGAGATGGGCTTGGATCCCGCCGCTATTGAAGGTGCGATGGCTGGTGCCAAAACTTTTTTTGATTCTGCGCAATCAATCGCCGGCAATCCAAATCAAAGTTTGATCGCAATTGATTCACTTCGCGATATTGCTCGAAAAGTCATTGCATCAACTGGTGAGCAACCGATTGGAACCTCGGATCAAAAGCGAGTCACAGATGCACTTGCCATAGCTAGCACCTGGCTAGATTCTGAAATTCGCTTTCCGACAACTGAGGCAAATCTTCAGCCAGCATGGTCGAAGCGAGATTGGTTGGACTCATCCCTTCTGTCCTGGCAACAGATGATTGAACCCTTAGCGATTGGTATGGCTGATGCCTTAGCTAATGTCATGAATGGTGCGCAAGAGGGGTTACCGGTAGAGCTAGCTGGACTAGAAAATCAAAGTGCTGAGCAACAAAAAGCAATGAAAGAGATGTTGGCCAGATTACTGCGCAGCTTTATGGGCACATTAATTGCTAATCAGTTAGGGCAAAGTATTGGCGCAATCGCCAACAACATAACAGGTGCAAATGATGCAGCTATCCCTTTAAGTTCTGGGGCACATTTAATTCCACAAAATATTACGCAATGGTCGCAAGGCTTAGGTTTGCCAGAGACAGAGGTTGATATCTACCTAGCACTACGTGAGGTAAGTGCCGCTAGATTATTTGCAAGTACACCTTGGCTAATGACTTACATTAGAGATGCAATTACTACATATGGCAAGGGAATTGCTATTGATGTAGAAGCAATTCAACGCCAGGCAGAAGAGGCAATGGGGCGTGAAGATTTTGATATCAATAATCCACAATCATTAACTATTGCAATTGATCAAGGTTTGTTCACCCCACAACAAACACCAGCTCAAGAGTTTGCTCTAACAAAACTAGAAATGGCACTTGCCTTAATTGAAGGCTGGATCGACCATGTTATTTCAGAGGTAGGCGCCGAACGTATTCCATCATTTAACGCTTTGATTGAAAACTCTCGTCGCAGAAGAGCTGTTAATTCACCAATGCAACAATTATTTGCGACCTTACTTGGATTAGAGGTCTCACCAAGAAAAATGCGCGAGGCGGCGGTATTTTGGAGTGAGGTTAAATCATTGCGCGGCTCAGATGGCAGAGATCGCTGTTGGGAGGATCCAGCCTTTTTACCAATGCCTAATGATTTAAAGGATGTAGCTGCATTTTTAAATAGTGTGACTGTGCCCGATGATCTCTCAGGCTTGATCTAATTAAAGCGAACCCCCCGGGCGCACGATTTTTTATCTGCCTTCCCCTTGCAGATAGAAAACGGTTATCCGAGGAGTTCGTGGCGCTAACCTAATTGAATAAAAGTTGAGAATCAACTTAATCTAACCATTTTGAGTATGAATTTATAAAGCAAATTTCATCAAAAGTATTTTTCAGAGCCTATAAATCTTTGTACGGGATGGATTCCAAGCCCCAAAAGTGGGATGAAAGTGAATGGAAAAAACTCTTCGAAACATCGGCTTAATGCAGGCCTGCCTAGGTGGGGCTAAGTTAACCTTGTTTATTGCTGGGATTGCTATGTTTGCATCAAGTTAAAGAATAGGTTGTGGATGCAACTGTGGAAATCTCGGTAAAAGTAGTGGATAAGGTTAGGTAGCGGTGGATAACTTTAATCAAGCTGATCTCTTCGCAGATATCTTGCCGCCCATGCCGATTAAATCACCTAGAAAAAATCCAACTCGCCCTTTCCAACGTTCTGGCAGCAATACATTTAAGAGCTCAATATCAAAGTTACCGAATTTGCCCGCTGACCTGCCGCCCTACCGAGTAATCCGTAAAGAGCGACGCAAGCGCAGCATCTCTGCATTTAGATCAGGTGGTGTAATTGAGATTCATATCCCCGCCCGGCTAAGTAAGCGTCAGGAGATCGAGTTAATCCCAGAGATGATCGCCATGGTTTTAAAGCGAGAGGCTAAGGCCCGCAAAGGCGATGACCAACTAATGCAGATCGCACTGGGCTTACTTGATGAGTATCTTCCTGATTTTTTTGAGCGACCAACCAGCATTACCTGGCGAAGCATGAATGAACGATGGGGATCATGCACAACAGTTGACGGCACGATCCGAATCTCAGATCGATTAATTAATGCACCAGAGTATGTATTGAATTACATAATCTTTCATGAGTTGATCCATCTGCGAGTGCATGCTCATGATGAGAGTTTTTACGAGTTACTAAATAGATACTCCGATCAAAATCGTGCAGAGTCCTTTCTCGAGGGTTATGAGCTTGGGGCCCAAACAGGAGTAGGAACTAACCCAACAGATCTTTAATTCGGTACAAATCCTGCTTTTGAGGTGATTTATAGGGATTTAGGCGGGATATTTACTTATTTGTGCGTGGAAAACCCCATCTGAGCCACCTTAGGCGGGTATGGTGGGCTTATTCGTACGCTCATGCAGGAACTTCCTGCGGTAAGTGAACGTACGGCAGATGGAGGATCAAAATGGCAGAAGAGTACAAAGGCGAGGCTTACTGCGTTAAGTGCAAAGAGAAGCGCTCCTTTGAAGGACATGTAAAGGTCTCTGATTCTGGCCGCCGTATGGCTCAAGGAATCTGCCCGGTATGTGGCACAAAGGTTAACCGCATTCTTGGTAAGGCTTAATAAGCGGTAACTTCCAAAAGTAAAGATAGCGGCCTTTCGGTTTAATCACCGGGGCCGCTATTTTTTTCCGCCACATCTCCAATTTTTACACGATCAGCCCAAACCCTAATTTCAGCTCTTTTACACTCTGTGTAATTCATTTATACCTTGCGCAGAGATAAGAGGGGGTTTTACAAACTTACCCACATCTCAAAAAAACTCATCCTTTATCTAAAGCCACTATTTGCCGATGAGCCAACAAATGAAATCAATTTATCCAAAGGTAATTGCAGGGCAAAACCTAATCAGATTAAGTAACGGTACTTTTTACATAGGTACATCACGAAAGGGGCATAACTTTCCCGACAGTGAGCAGTTTAGATTTCTGCAGTACTGCAATGGTGATCGGGATTTAAATCAAATATCAACAATTATTGGAACGCAAATTAGCAGCCTTTATAACTATCTAGATGTTGGCTTAAAGCAGGGTTACCTACAATCAATTACTCCATCGGCAAAGCTGACCAACATCAAAGGTGCAGTTGGTAACTTTGGTAGATCTGTTGAAAATCAGCAGGATCAAACTATTACTCGGCGACAGGTAGAGATTGATTTTATTTCTGCGCAATCACTTGATGGCCCGCAAACACTTCAGAATCGATCAACAAAAGTGATTTTAATCTTTGGCAGCAACAAATTTGCCTTCGCATTATTAGCAGCGCTGCACGCCTCTGGATTTAACAATGCCAGAGTAATTGGAAGTTTTGGCAAAGACAGCGGGCAAATAAAAGCGGAGTACATTTGTGGTGGAGTAATTCAGCCAGCTGATGTTGGATCTACCTTGGCTCAGTTAAGTAAAAGAGTTTTGCGTGAGCATCAATTACCTCACCTTGGCGCAAGAGATAGATTTGATCATGCTGAACCAGAATTAATAATTGCGATACAGCCAATTCCAGCAGATTATCAACAACGCTGGCTTAGTGAATCCACTCCCCATCTAGTTATTGGTCCAATCATTGATAATCAAATTGATATTGGGCCATTGATTATTCCCGGTAAAAGCCCATGCCTACGATGCATAGATTTATCCGCAGCAAGTAACGCAATTGCACCCGAGATCGCAATGCTTAAGTACCTAAATCAAGTGGACGCACTTCCAGCCGCAGTTTTATCACTTGTCGTTGGCTATGTAGCCATAGCCGCTGCCAATTTTTTGGACCAGGCTAGGCAATCCGCTAATTTGCTGAGTAACAGCGCACTTCGAGTTAACTTGTCGCAGATATGTAAGCAGTCACACATTTTTTGGCAGGCAAATCCAATGTGCGGATGTGGCGCCGATCTTGGAGAATATGCTGGTGCCAACTCATGATGAGAAGTTCAGTGCAGATAACAATGCAGATTCTGATGCAAATAACGATGCAAATAAAAGCGATGGCAAAAATCAGATCCCTCAGTCGGGCAAAGTTCGCGGAGCCAAATTAGCAACCCTGCCCTTATCACTGGCTGGCAGAAGTGCGGTTGGTTTTGGCCGCCAACTAATTGGCCAATCTGGTTCATTAGTTTTTCAAGAGATTCAAGAGAAAACAGCTGAGCAAATCTTTCAAGTTTTAGGTGAGTTAAAAGGTGGCGCAATGAAGTTTGGTCAAGCGCTCTCTGTCTTTGAAGCAGCGCTACCAGAGAATATTGCTAAGCCGTATCGTGAATCATTAACAAAGTTACAAGAGGCAGCGCCACCGCTGCCAACTCGAGTTGTTCACTCAGTTTTAGCTAAAGAGCTTGGTGAAGATTGGCGAGATAATTTTGCGCAATTTACCGACAAGCCAGCAGCATCAGCATCAATTGGCCAAGTTCACAAAGCAAAGTGGAAAGATGGCAGAGATGTTGCGGTCAAGATTCAATACCCAGGTGCAGCTGAAGCGTTGATCTCAGATTTAAATCAGATCCAAAGATTTTCAAAAATATTTCAATTGGTGTTGCCGGGCCTCGAAATGGCGCCACTACTTGAAGAGTTGCGCGCTCGAATTATGGAAGAGGTTGATTACCGATACGAGGCAAGTGCCCAAGAAAAATATGCCCAGGTTTATGACGGGGATCCAGATATTGCAATTCCAAAGGTTGTTATGTCCTCCGATCGAGTTTTAGTTAGTGAGTGGTTGGAAGGAAAACCTCTTGCAAAGGTGATTGCAGATGGCACAGAAGAGGAGCGCAACAACGCTGGAATTAAGTTAGCCCGCTTTCACTTTACCTCTCCAGATCGTGCAGGTTTATTGCACGCCGATCCACATCCTGGAAACTTTAGAGTTTTAGCTGATGGCAGATTAGGAGTTTTAGATTTTGGTGCTTGTAATCGACTTCCTAATGGTTTTCCGGAACCAATGAAGCGGTTGTTAAAAAATGCATTAGAGGATGATGCGGTTGCGCTATATGAAGGATTTAAAGAGGATGGCTTTGTCTTATCTGATGTCGAGGTAGATCCAAATTTAGTTTTAGAGTTCTTAGTTCCTTTGGTCGAGCCACTTCGCACGCCAACATTTAAATACTCAAGAGAGTGGCTGCGGGATCAAAGTGCTCGAGTTGGTGATCCAAGAAATCCAACTGCCAAAATTGGTTTCCAATTAAATTTACCGCCGGAATATGTTTTGATTCATCGTGTCACATTGGGTACGACTGGAATCTTTTGCCAACTTCGTGCTGAGGGCAACTTCAGGGATGAGGCTCTCTCATGGTTCCCTGAAATTGCACCGAGCACTTATAAAGGCGCCGCTTCTTAATTAACTAGCGACCTTTGCGGGACGACCAGGCATTCGCTTGGCTTGAATTATCTGACCATCATCAAATAACTCACCACCCCAAACTCCACATGGTTCAGCTCTAGATAGTGCACCAGCTAAACACTTAGCTTTCATTGGGCAACCACCACACAACGCTTTTGCTTGTGTAATTAATTGTTGCTCATCGGAAAAGTACAACTCTGGATCGGCAGAGTGGCAAGGAAGAACTGCAACCTCAACCTTTGTCGTTGCGATCTGACTAACTGATGAAGGATTATCGGTGCGCTTGTAATCCTTATAGGAAATAACTGGAGCCTCGTCGTAAGCCCAGGTGACATCTCCTAATCCAATTTTGGCGGTTGGGCCTTCTGCCCAGCCAGGTACAAGTAGTTCGCTAAAGAGAACGCTCATCGTTCTCACCTTCCCTTTCAGTTGTCTTTCGTTAGTGGTTCTTGGTTAGTGTTTTTTGTTATCTTGGTGGTTTTGGCAAATAAAAAAGGCCCTACGAATCTTTAGATTCGCGGGCCCCTCGGCTGCTAATTCGGAATTAACCGATATTGCCACCAGGGGCGCGATCTGTTGTAAAGGTATAAAAACCCTTATAAGAGCGCTTATTGGTCCAATCTGAGCGGAATGAGGCTGCAGATGAGAGTGTTTTGGCAGATGGATTATTTGCTGAAATGGCAAGCCAATTTTGTGCAGCAGTATTTGCTGCAGCAGAAATAACCGCACCAATTAGGTGTGGTTGCTCAATAACTGCGCTGGTTTTTACCATGTGAGCAGGGTAAAGCATCTGGTGTGATTGATGCAACTTAATTAAATTCGAGGCCATAGCCCGGCATCGGTATCGGTCTAGTTAGGCCAGTTGAGATAAAAACTCACTCGGTTTTCCTGCGTAAGTGATCTGAATACTCTGTTTTGCTCGTGTTACGCCAACATAAAACAATCTGCGTTCCTCATTTAAATCATTGTTATTACTCATCGGTAGTAAGCCATCGGAAAGGCCAATTAGATATAGGTGATTCCATTCAAGCCCTTTAGCTGAGTGCAAAGTTGATAATGTCACGCCCGGCAGTGTTGGTGGATTATTTTGCTCAGCTCGATCCTCTAGCTCACGTAAAAATGTACGCATACTGCTTTTAATTTTGAGATTCCCTGATGATGATAAATCTGCAGAATCTACTTCAATACTCCCCTCCTGCATCTCACGAGCAAGCCGTAAGAAAGCACTTACATAATCGGCATCTCCAAATGGTCGCAGCACCGAAACTAAATCCTCATACCAATCACCACCTTCTGGCGGTAGAACTGATGCACTTCTAATTACGCGCATGGCATCTCTAACATCTACTCGATCAAAGAAACGCTCTCCCGATCTGATTTGGCTAGCAACTTTTGAGTTGTTTAAAGCAGATTTGATTTGATCTAGTTGAGAATTTGTTCTGGCAAGAATTGCAATATCTGAGGAGTCAGCGCCAGCCTTAATATTTGCAACAACTGAATTAACCACAAAAGCGATCTCCTCTGAACTGGTATTAAAGCCATTTATTAATGGTTTATCACCGTGCGAGTTTGCAGAGCTGAGCTCATTTCCATGATCACTAATTAAATTGGCGCTACGCAATATTTGATTTGCGGTATTTATAATCTCAGGAGTTGATCGATATCCCCTAGATAATCGATATGTTTGTGCATTTGGAAATCGATTCTTAAAGGTAAGTAAGAAGTTTGAGGTTGCACCAGCAAATGAGTAAATAGTTTGCGCAGCATCTCCAACAACACAGATCTCTTCTCGATTTCCCAACCAAATATTTAGTAATCGTTGTTGTAATGGAGAAACATCCTGGTACTCATCGACTGTAAAGAATCGGTATTGATCGCGCACGCGCTCTCGAACTCCACGATCCTCCTCTAACATTCCAACAGTTAGCAACAAGATATCCTCAAAATCTAGGGTGCGCTCCTGTTTTTTTAATGATTCATAAGCTTCATATACCTTGGCAATAATCTCTAAGTTTTCTGTCGCACTCTTACTATTTGGTAAACGAATACTTCGCTTTGCTGCAATTGCTTCTGCCTGATAATTATCAGGTGAAATTTCTAAGACCTTTGCCCACTCAATCTCACTTGCAATTTCTCGAAGTGAAGCGGCTTGGGCTGGAATTGCAATCTCGGCCCGCTCAATTGCTTGTGAGATAAAACCTGATTTAGTGGTTAACAAAGTTGGAAATTGACCACCAAATGAGTAAGGCCAAAAATAAAGTAATTGTTTTAAGGCCGCTGAATGAAAGGTTCTTGCTGCCACATTTGGTACGCCAAGTGTTCGAAGGCGTGCTCGCATTTCACCAGCAGCTCTGGCGGTAAAAGTTAAGGCGAGTACCTTTGTTGGATCGGTAACACCAGCGTTAATCGCATATGCAATTCGATTTGTAATTACCCGAGTTTTACCAGTTCCAGCTCCGGCAATTACACACACCGGTCCACGGATTGCAGTTACTACCGCTAATTGCTCTGGATCTAATCCAGTTAAAATCTGTTCATTTGTTATCGCCATGACTCATTGCCTTTTAACTCAGTTACTGCAGAATCACCGTACCAAGAGTTAATCATCTGGCGGGCAACGCTAATTTCAAGTGGCAAAATCAATGAGTTACTTGCTATTGCCGCCTTCATATCTGCACGTGAGAACCAACGAATCTCCTCAATCTCTTCACCATCTGGACGTGCTGACTCTGGATTTGTCGTTATTGCTTCAAATGCGATCATTAAAGATGATGGGAATGGCCATGGTTGCGAACCTAAGTAATTAATCTTACTTAAGGAAACTCCCGCCTCTTCGGAAACCTCTCGCACTACACAATGCTCAAAAGATTCACCTGGCTCCACAAATCCGGCAAAGGTAGAGAAGCGATTTTTTGGCCAAACTTTCTGTCGTCCTAATAAAACTCGATCCTGATCATCCTTTACCAAAACAATTATTGCGCTATCAGTTCTTGGATAATGTTCACTCTCATCAATTAAGCACTTACGTACTGAGCCACCTGAAATTACAGTTGTTGCGGCGCCACATTGTGAACACCTTGTGTGTTTCTTATGCCAATTTGCCAAGCCCTGCGCATGAACCGCTAGACCAATGTCGCGTGGAGATAGGAATGAACCAATCTCGCGAAGTGACTGCAAATTCTCATCTTTACCAGCAGAGATTGCCTGTGGTTCTAAATTCTCCTCTGGATCAATCACTGGATTAATCACGCCAAGATTTCTGACAAAGAAGTTCTCCACCACACCATTTGCCAACTGATTTACGCCAAGGAAGTAATCACTCTCGGATTTGTAATCACCAAGCTGTGCGCCCAAAACGATGTGTAGTTGTTGAGAGTTAGTTAGGAATTTCTCATCATTAAACTGTAAAACAAAAGCATCTTTCCAGGCACTCTGTAAGTACTTCTCATCTGTTCGCAGATGTGCAGCTCGATCCACTTCAGCAACTGATAGCGGCAGCCTGATCGATTTTTCTGGCGTGCTTGGAGTCATCACTGCCCGACCCTACTAGCCTGTCTTCATGGTTGTCCTGCCCGCTCAAAAATTGAGAATAACCTCATGGAACCTGCTTCATGGTGAGCAGATTCCACCCGCTGCAAACTTAAGTGCACAAAAATGGGAACAAAATTTGATTACTGCAACGCAAGAAATCGGTGAAAAATTAAAGCCAGATTTTCTTGGCTTGCAAGAGGTTGATTACATGCAACCTAGATCAGGAAATATAAATCAAACAAAGGTAATTGCAGATACCTTAGGTTTTAAATACTGGAGCTTTCTTCCTGCAATTACCGGCACTCCTGGCGAGAAATGGCAGAAGGTAATAGACCTTGATCAATCTTTGATCAACCAAAGTGATGAACACACCACAATTAAAGGTAATGATTCGAATGCGCTAACACCAAGTTATGGAATTGGTTTTGTCACCAATCAAAGAGTAAAAAACATCCGGGTAAAGCAGCTTGGCCGCTCATTAATCGGCATGCCACTTGCTATACCTAAGGTGAAGAATGATTCTGTAGAAAAACCTAACGGGTTCAAATTAATCTATATCAAGGATGAACCCCGAGTTGCTATCACCGCTGAATTAGAAAATGGATTAACTATTACAAATACCCATCTATCTTTTGCCCCTGGCGTGAATGTCTTTCAGTTAAATAAACTGGCAAAGTATTTACTTGCCTTACCTGGCCGCCAATTACTTATTGGCGATATGAACCTACCCGGCAACTTGCCACAGAAGCTTGCAACATTAGGCGGAAATTGGAGTTCGTTAGTTAAACAAAATACCTACCCTAGCTGGAAGCCAGGAATTCAATTTGATTACCTGCTTTGCAGAAGTGAGGATTTGGAGAACTTTGAAGCGGTGCCTATGCCAATAATTTCAAATCTTAAACTCTCTGACCATATTCCAATAGGTGCAGAGATAATCTTTAATTAATTAGAGTTTGAGGAAAGCTGCGGCACTGCAGAAATAATCTCAATTAACTCTGTCTCATTCATTAGATCAGCTGGGCGGATCGTTTCATTTTGCGCAACATAATGAAAAGCAGCACTGATATTTGATAGCTCTAAATTATTTAACTTGGCAAAGGCCAGGCGATACATAGCAAGTTGAAGTGCTGCCACAGATAAATCCTCACCACTCTTTACCTTGCCAGTTTTCCAATCAACTACCTCAAACTTTCCAGGAGATATTTCATAAACTGCATCTATCCGGCCGCGAACAACAACTCCAGCAACGACAGTTTCAAAACCAACTTCAACTCCAATTGGCTTGCGATTTGCCCAATCACTGCCCTGCCAAGCTTTTTTCAACTCTTGAATAGGAGCATCAATCTCAGTTGAATTACCATCATCACCGCTATAGAAAATCTCATCCATAGATTGCACTGGTTCATTTTTGAAATACTCTTCTAGCCAAAGGTGGAATTCAGTACCGCGGCGTGCATATTTATCTATGTGATTAGGCATGGGACGGCGCAAGCGAAGTGCTAACTCATTTGGATCTAGCTTTAAATAAAGTAGAGTTGAAACTGATAAGCGAGATGGTAGAAATACATTAGCCACATTAGATTTATTCTTTAACTCACTTACTATTGCTTGTAAATCACTTAAGATGCTTTGATCAACAAATTCAATTGACTTACCGCCATCAATTTCAGATTGATTAAATGCGGTGGCAGTTGCAAGTAATTTTGCCTGCTCCTTTACTTGTGCCGCTTTTAGCTCATACCTAGAGTTGGCATCAGGCCAATTTCCAGTGATTGGGTTCTCGATGAGTGGATTTTTTCCATCTGGAATTGCAGTATCTGATAAAACTGTAGCACCAGATATTTCTGGCAAGTGTTGCGCACAGATCAAGTACAACCTACTTGGTGCAACCGCATTCTCGCCATTTCTAAAGTGCGATGTAGAAAGTAGCAGGCCATGTTTAGCGCGAGTAAACGCAACATATGCCAGGCGCATCTCTTCTATGGATTTACGAGCTTTCCAATCAGCATTAAATCTTTCAAGTGCATCCTTTAAATTCTTATTTGTAGAAAGATTTTCAAAATTTATACTTGGTAATTGTGAGAAATCACCACGCATGCTGACTGGAATAGATCCAGCATTTTTAATCCAACTATCTGATTTGCGTCCAGTATTAGGAAAATTGCGCTCTGCCAAACCAGGCACTGCAACAAAATCCCACTCCGCACCCTTTGCCGCGTGAACCGTTAAAATTTGAACTGCGTCACTTCGAACATCAACCTCGGCTGGCTTTAACCCACCTTCTGCATCTTCGGCAATCTTTAGCCACTGAAGAAATCCAGTTAATGTACCGCCATTTTTTTGAAACTTCTGACCTTCATCTAAAAATCGATCTAGATCTTTTCTGCCATCTTTCCAACCACTTCTTAGTAGTACTTCGGTATCTAATGAAAGGAATTGTTCAGCGGCTAGTAATGCATCGGTAATTGAGCCAGACAATGATCTCCGTAATTGGCGAATATCAATTGCAAATTGGCGTAATCGAGTTAAGGCAATCTCACTTAATTCAGGGGTTGCTGTGTAGTGCTTTAACTCCTTTGGTGTAAGAGTTATTAATAATTCAAGTGATTCAATAATTGAACCAGCAGCAAACTCATCAGCAGTAGCAACCTGCATTTGATCAGTGGTTAATGCATCCGCTAATTGTTTGCCCCGAGAGTTATCATTTTCATTGGCATGCTTTCTGGTAAATGCACCGAGTGCCATTAAGTCTCGGGCGCCGAGTGCAAGGTGTGGGCCGGTAAGTAATCGCATTAACGCAGTTCCAGAATCTGGCATTGTTAATGTGCGCAATAGCGCGATGATGTCTGCTACCTCTGGGATATGAACTAAACCACCAACGCCAAGAACATCTGTTGGAATATTTTTATCCCGCAATGCACTTTGAATTGCATCTATCTGAGTACGGGCTCGTACTAGTACTGCAAAGGTTGAACGTTCATTTTCTGGTTTTTGTAAGCGATCTGGATCAAACCAATACTTTGCAAAGTAATCTGCAATGGCTTGGGCTTCCTGACTTTGAGTTTCATATATTCCACAAATTACCTCACCAACTTGCGAAGATTTACCCGCCTTTAATTTTTCTACATTTTTTGAGTTAACAATGGCTGATGTCGGTGTGCCAGAAATCGGGGTTAAGTTAGCGGTGTCTTGCGCAATTTGATCAATCATTACATTTGCAATCTCAAGAATTGATTGATCATTTCTAAAGGTAGTTAAAAGGGTGTAACGGGTTGCATCTGAGTTAAATGATTTAGAAAAGGTATCTAGGGTTTCTGAGCTGGCACTGCGCCAACCATAAATTGCTTGGTTTGGATCACCAACTGCAGTTACTGGGTGATTGTTTCCAAATAAGCCAGATAAAAAGTTGATTTGATTAAAGGAGGTATCTTGATACTCATCTAATAGAACCACTTTGTACTTTGCTCGCTCTAATAAACCAATATCATCATTGTGTTGTGTTTTTGATTGAGTTACTAACTGCGCAGCCATCGACATGTGATCATTAAAGGTTAATAAACCCTGCTCGCGCCGACGATCATCAAAAGCTGCAACAATTGGCAGGATCGCTAATCTCTGTTCTAGTTCAGCCTTAAAATCATTTACTGGATTTGTGGTCTTCTCTGTTAACTGCGCCAATTGATCAAGAAGTTTGTATGTGTACTCTGAAACTTCACTGGCGCTCTTATTGTTTTCCGCCAACTGCGTAGAAAGATCCATTACCTCTTCAACAACTGATTTTGGTGAACCATTAATTTGTAAATCACCACCAGCAAATCTAGATACTTCCTCAAATGCAATCTGCCAAGCTGCGGCTTCACCAATTGGATCAGCGGCTGCATCTACTCCAATTCGAATAGCGTGATCAGCTAGAACTCGACCGGCGTAAGAGTGATAGGTAGAGACAGTTAAATCAGATTCATCTAGTAGATCTGGTAACAAACCGGCTGCTTTTAACTGACGTAAGCGCTTTCGTATACGTTTTGCTAAATCACCAGCAGATTTACGGGTAAAAGTTAAACCAAGTAATTGATCAGGTTTGATTAATTGATTTGCAACCAAGTACAAAACGCGTTGGCTCATGGTTTCGGTTTTGCCAGAGCCAGCGCCAGCGATTACAACTGCGGGGGCCAGAGGTGCCTCAATAATTGGTATTTGCTCATCAGAAGGTGCAATAAATGAAGGGTCTACAGCTTGAATTTTTTTAGCGATCTCTTTTGCTGAAATCATTCAATCACCCGCCGTCCTTGTGGTTGAATCGGACAAGCTAATTTGAGTGAACAGGATCGACATCGTTCATTAATTTTTGCGGTAAAGATTCCAGCACTCATACCTTTTGCTGAGTCAATTAATTCACTGCGAACTAAATCGGCATCAATCTCCTGCTGTTGCCGAGTTGAAGCGGTTTTGGTTTTTTGATCTCCCACAAAAAGTAGTTCAGCCCCGGCTACCTGATTGGTCTGGAGTTTTGGTTCAAAACCATTTTCTACAACTGCTAATTGATAAACCTGCAGCTGTTTGTTTTTCTTAGCATCCTCTACCGAAATTGCACTTTGCCCAGTTTTTAGATCAACAATATAAAACTTATTCTCTGCCGTAAGTTCTAATCGGTCAATTGAACCAGTAACCTTCGCACTTCCTAGTTGAAATTCAAATCTTCGCTCTACATCTACCAACTTGTTTTTGTTGCTAACTTGCCAGATAAAGAATTTGTGTAACATGGTTGAGGCTCTGCGGTACTCGTAATCCTTTATCCAACCTTGGTTCATATCAATTAAAGACCAAGCACCCTTTAGCCGATCCTGCAGTTGATCAACCGTAAGTTTTGGATCCTCTTTAAATTGCGCAGCAAGTACATGAATCGCACTTCCTAGAACTTGAGCCGTTGAATCACTGTCTCGACCACCACTGCGTTCAAGCATCCACTTAACACCACATTGATCAAAGCTTTCTAGGTAACTTGGTGAGATTCTTAACTGCTCATCAGCTTGTACAACTGGTGACTCATCTGAGATAGATAGGGTGCCCAGCCAATTTTTTGGATCAGCATTTCGTGCACCATTTTCAGCAAGTGTTTTTAAAGCGCGCGCTGCAAATTGTTGTTGGGTTGGATCATCAGCGTTACTTAGGATTTTTCGAAGTTCGGCAACGAGTGCGGTCTGAGTAATGGCGCGCTGTGGCTGTGTGAATTCAATATCTTCACCAGCAAATTTAACAAAGTAACGCGATGGTTCATTATCCTCTTGCTGTACCGCGGTAATTAATAATTTATCGGTAGCCCTGGTAGTAGCAACATTTAGTAACCGTGCTTCATCCTCTTGTAATCCGCTGGCAGAGATGGCATCTAATGCTTGCGGGTTGCTGATGCCGTGGCGAAAAATTTCAACTAATCGCTCGCTACCTAATAAAGAGCCACGTTGTTTTAGATTCGGCCAAACCCCTTCCTGCATGCCAGCTAAAGCCACAAACTGCCATTGTTGCCCCTTCGCACTGTGGACGGTCAATACCTTTACTACCTCATTACGTTGGGCAGTTGCAGTAATCGCATCACTTAATATTTTCTCACCAAGTAATTGGTTAATGAACAATTGTGGTTTAGCACCCGGCATTCGTTCAGTAAATCTGCGAGCAACTTCAAATAATTGAATTACTGCATCTAGATTGGCATCTGCAATAGCGCCATTTACACCACCAGCAAGGGCAGCATCTCGCCAGCTTTGTGAGATTGCTTCACCCTCATAATTTTTTGCATTGCTCCAGACTGTCCAAAGTAAATCAGAGATATCACCCTTACTTTTCAAGGATTTATTTGCACTAGAAATCAAATCATTTAATCTCTTTAAAGAGGTTGCCTGCTCCCATTCAATTGCAATAATTGGTGAAGTTAGTGCATCCAAAATTAATTCGGTTGAACTTTTAGCGCTCTCGCCATGATTTGCTCGCTCTGCCTTAGATAATGCGATTCGCATCTGTCTGATAGCGATTGCATCGGCGCCAGCAAATGGTGATTGCAATAACTCACTAATTTGATCCCAATTTGCTGGAATTAATTGAATCTGCTTTAACGCTATCTGAGCAATTGTTAAAATTGGTTTGATCGCTGGATTATCAGCAAGAGATAGGGCCATTGCATCTATCTCTACCGGAACATTATTTACCGCAAATGCTCGTTGTAATGCAGCAACTTGTGAACCAGGTGAACGCAAGATAACCGCCATCTGTGACCAAGGGAGATTCTCTTTTAGATTTGCGCTGCGAAATTGGTGAGCAATGTAATTTGCTTCTTCAGCCGCGCTGCTTAATTTTGCAACCTGTTGTGAGGTAACTTTACGAAATACCTGATCTAGATTTACGGTATTTGTTACACCCATTTTTTCCAGATCAATAAGTAAATTCTCGGGATCTGCGCCACGAAATCGGCCAACCGCTGATTTTGGATCGGCAAATATATGAAGCTCTGGGCCGGCAAGTAATTCAAGTAATTTGCGCTGACCTCGATCTGACTCTTGAAACTCATCAACATAAATAATTGGAAATAACTTTTTATACTTTTCTTGCAATTGCGGATTTTTCTCTAACTTCTCACTGGCCGCAATTATGATTTCGCTGGGATCAATTCGGTTTAATGAGTGAGTAGTAGTTTCATTTCGAAGTGCTACTGCGCCTTGATATCTGCTCCAGAATTTGCAGATCGCTGGCCAGTATTTTTGACCATACTTATCTGCGAATTTAATTAGTTCAGTAGGTGATGAACCACGCTCGGTGGCTCGACCAATAAAATCTCGTAACTCTTTAGCAAAACCTCTGGTGGTAAGGGCTGCAACTAACTCTTGCGGCCAATCAGTTGATCCAGGTTGCGCCGCCTCCTTTTGGGCATCCATTAACAACAGTTGGCGTATTTCAGCATCCTGTTCCGCACCGGAAAGGAGTACATACTTTCGCTGGCCCTCATTTAAAATCAAAAAGGCAATGGAGTGAAATGTTCGAGCAATCGGCTCATTAACAATATGGCGCTTTGGATTAGCAGTTGCAATTAGATCTCGTAATTTGCTGGCGCTTTCTCTGCCAAATGTAATTGCTAAAATTGTATTTGGGTCGCAACCTTCATCGATTCGATCAGATATTGCGTTAATTAATGTTGTTGTTTTTCCACTGCCGCCAGCCCCAGTAATTAATAATGGTGAGTTGCGATGCTTGATTACCTGCAACTGCGAATCGGTAAACTCTAAAGATTTACTCTTTACATCTGTTGCCCGTACCAAATTCAGCTTTGCTGATTTTGGTTTGATAATTTGAGTTTGGGCCACGCCCTAATTTAACTCGTTGACACCGACAAGTACCGGCTTTTGGTGGTGATTAAGCGTTCTCGTTTGCTCGCTTATTTTTTGAGGTTAAGCGGGCACGAGTAGAACCATCCAAGATCACCTTACGAATACGAACAACGGCTGGAGTTACCTCAACACACTCATCTTCGCGGCAAAACTCTAGTGCGCCTTCCATATTTAACTTCTTCGCCGGAATTAAACGTTCTGCTTCATCAGTTCCTGATGCGCGCATATTTGTTAATTTCTTTTCGCGAACACAGTTAACATCCATATCTTCAGCACGTGAATTTTCACCAATCACCATGCCCTCATAAACCTCATCACCTGGCTCAACAAATATCGAACCGCGATCTTGAGTTCCATAAAGTGCGTAACTGGTAACAGTTCCAATTCGATCTGAAACTAATGATCCAGTTGAGCGAGTACGTAGTTCGCCATGCCAAGCTTCGTAGCCATCAAATACATGGTGCAGTAATCCAGTTCCGCGAGTTTCAGTTAAGAACTCAGTTCTAAATCCAATTAAGCCACGAGATGGAACTCGGTAATCTAAACGAATCCAGCCAGCACCGTGGTTAACCATTTGCTCCATGCGGCCCTTGCGAAGTGCCATCAATTGCGTAATAACTCCTAGGTAATCCTCGGGAGCATCAATAGATAAGCGCTCCATCGGCTCGTGTAACTTGCCATCGACCATTTTGGTAACAACCTGTGGTTTTCCAACTGTTAACTCAAAACCTTCGCGCTTCATAATTTCAACTAGTACTGCAAGTTGTAGCTCACCGCGGCCCTGAACTTCCCAGGTATCTGGGCGCTCGGTATTTAATATGCGAAGTGAAACATTTCCAACTAATTCTGCATCTAATCTGTTTTTAACCTGGCGCGCGGTTAATTTATTTCCGCTCTTGCCAGCAAGTGGTGAAGTATTGATACCAATTGTCATCGAAATACTTGGCTCATCAACTGTAATTAATGGCAATGCATGTGGATTTTCTAGATCAGCTAATGTTTCACCCAATGTAATTGTTTCAATACCAGCAACCGCAATGATGTCGCCAGGGTGAGCTTCAAGAGCTGGTACTCGCTCTAACGCTTCGGTAATCAATAACTCTGAGATCTTTACTCGTTCAGTTGTGCCATCAGTTTTAATCCAAGTAACTGACTGACCTTTCTTAATTACACCTTCGCGAACTCGACATAGTGCTAGTCGACCAAGGAATGGTGATGAGTCAAGGTTTGTAACATGTGCTTGAAGTGGTGCACCCTCGTGATAAGTCGGTGCTGGAATTGCAGAAAATATAGTGTCAAATAATTCATCAAGATTTTCTTTATCTGGCATGCCACCATCTTCAGGGCGATTTCTAGAAGCTCTTCCTGCTTTGGCGGAGGCATAAACAATTGGAAACTCAATTTGTTCTTCATTTGCATCAAGATCTAAAAATAATCCATAAGCCTCATCGACAACTTCAGCAATTCGAGAGTCAGGACGGTCAACCTTATTGATTAACAAAATAACTGGCAGATTTTTCTGCAGCGCTTTACGTAATACGAAACGAGTTTGTGGAAGTGGGCCTTCTGAGGCATCCACTAACAAAATAACGCCATCTACCATTTCAAGTCCGCGCTCTACTTCGCCGCCGAAATCTGCGTGGCCTGGTGTATCAATAATATTTACAATTGTGTCACCACGTTTTACTGCAGTGTTTTTAGCAAGAATTGTGATTCCTTTTTCGCGTTCTAGATCCATTGAATCCATCATGCGGTCGGTGCCCTCATCCTGCTTTTTGTGAGCAGCAAATGCACCAGATTGCCAAAGCATCGCATCAACTAAAGTTGTCTTGCCATGATCTACGTGAGCAATAATTGCAACGTTACGTAAATTCTCGCGCTTCTTAAGTTCTAGGCCATCTAAATGTGGTTGCTTCTTTGATGCTGGTTTATTAGACATTGAACCTGAACTCCACTACATCGCCATCAGCCATTACGTAATCTTTGCCTTCCATTCGCACCTTGCCATTGGCGCGGGCTTGCACCATTGATCCGGCAGAAACTAGATCATCAAATGCAACAATTTCTGCTTTGATAAATCCTTTTTGAAAATCTGT
>JBILCN010000035.1:0-9718 GCA_044353095.1 Candidatus Nanopelagicus sp. | reverse complement strand
TAACCCCAGATCGGTTAGATAGATATGCCTAGCCCCTACACTTAAGCCACTAGTAAGCCGCCGACAGCCAGCCGGATGGAGTAAAAATGGCAGCAGATCGTTTGGAGAATATTGTCTCCCTGGCCAAGCGCCGTGGTTTTGTTTACCCCTCATCAGAAATTTACGGCGGTCTTCGCGCATCTTGGGATTACGGCCCACTGGGCGTTGAATTAAAAAATAATGTTAAACGCCAATGGTGGCGCTCGATGGTGCAAGGACGCGATGATGTGGTCGGTCTTGATTCATGTGTAATCCTAGCTCGCGAGGTTTGGGAAGCATCAGGGCACGTAGCAACATTTTCAGATCCATTAACTGAGTGCACCTCTTGTCATAAACGTTATCGCGCCGATCATCTTGAAGAGGCGTATGAAAATAAGCATAAGAAAAAAGCGCCATCAATGGCGGAGATCAACTGTCCTAATTGTGGAACTAAAGGAAAGTTCACAGTTCCTAAGCAATTTTCTGGCTTACTAAAAACTTATCTTGGACCGGTAGAAGATGAATCTGGACTTGCTTACCTACGGCCAGAAACTGCGCAAGGAATCTTCATTAACTTTGAAAATGTAACATCAACTTCACGAAAGAAACCACCATTTGGCATAGGTCAAATTGGTAAATCATTTCGTAATGAAATTACTCCTGGCAACTTTATTTTCCGTACTCGTGAATTTGAACAAATGGAGATGGAGTTCTTTGTAGTTCCAGGAACTGATGAAGAGTGGCATCAATACTGGATCGATACCAGACTTGCTTGGTATAAAGATTTGGGAATTAATCCAGATCGACTTCGAATTTATGATCACCCTAAAGAGAAACTTTCTCATTACTCAAAGCGGACTGCTGATATTGAATATAAATTCGATTTTGCTGGTACTGAGTGGGGTGAGCTTGAAGGTATTGCTAACCGTACCGATTTTGATTTAAAGGCACATAGTGCAGCATCTGGTGAGAACTTAACCTGGTTTGATCAAGAGAAGAATGAACGATGGACGCCTTATGTAATTGAACCAGCAGCTGGTGTTGATCGTTGCGCACTGACCTTCATGATGGATGCATTCACCGAGGATGAAGCGCCAAACTCAAAGGGTGAAATGGAAAAGCGCGCAGTTATGAAATTAGATCCAAGATTGGCACCAGTTAAAGTGGCGGTGCTTCCGCTTTCTCGCAACGCAGATCTATCGCCAAAGGCAAAAGATTTAGCGATGGAGCTTCGTAAAAATTGGAATGTTGATTTTGATGATGCTGGTGCAATTGGTCGCAGGTATCGCCGACAGGATGAGATCGGTACACCTTTCTGTATTACCGTTGATTTTGAATCATTAGATGATCAAGCAGTCACCATCCGAGAGCGCGACACAATGGCGCAATCTCGAATTGCACTTGATCAGGTTCAAAATTACCTAGCGCCAAAATTATTGGGCGCTTAATTGTTAACGCGGGTTAAGCCACTTCGGCTGCCGATTTCTAATGGCAATTTTGTTAATAATGAGGTTGTTCTAGATACACCAGTTGTTCTTGCACCGATGGCGGGAATTACTAACTCGGCATTTCGCACACTGTGCCGCGAACAAGGTGCTGGCTTATTTGTTACAGAAATGGTTACCGCTCGGGCATTAATTGAACGTCGTGAAGAAACCTTTAGATTAATTAAGCCTGGTGTTGGTGAAACACCAAGATCGGTCCAGCTTTACGCAGTTGATCCTAATGTTGTTGGTAAGGCGATTGATTTATTAGGAGCTGAAAATTTAGCTGATCACATCGATTTAAATTTTGGTTGTCCAGTTCCAAAGGTAACAAAACGTGGTGGTGGCGCAGCTCTTCCATATAAGCGAAGATTATTTTCAGCAATTGTCGAAGCATCGGTAAAGGCAGCAAGTAAGTATGGAATGCCAGTAACGGTAAAGATGCGAGTGGGTATCGATCATGAGCACCACACCTATCGCGAAGCGGCAAAGAGCGCAGCAGATCTAGGTGTTGCTTGGGTGGCTTTGCATGCACGAACAGCTTCACAACTTTATGAAGGCAAATCAGATTGGACCAAGATTGCAGATTTGGTTGAACATTTAGCACCAACTGGTGTTCCAGTTTTAGGTAATGGTGATATTTGGAGTGGTGCAGATGGTGTTGCCATGATGGAGCAAACCGGATGTGCTGGAGTTGTTGTCGGTCGAGGATGCTTAGGAAGACCTTGGTTATTTGCTGATCTAGTAAGTGCATTCGCTGGTGATAACAACAGAAGTAATCCAACGTTATTTGAAGTACGCGCAATCATGTTACGTCATGCGCAGTTATTGATTACTTACTTTGAAAACGAGGATCGGGCGATGCGCGATCTTCGCAAACACATGGCTTGGTACTTAAAGGGTTTTCGTGTGCCACGTGAAGTTAGATCATCCCTTGGCATGGTTGCATCTTTGCAAGAAATGCAGGATTTACTTTCAAATTTAGAGGAGCAGCCGTATCCAACCGAGGTAGGAGATGCACCTCGTGGTCGCACAAGTCATGGTCGACCAGTTTCATTGCCGGATGGTTGGTTAAAAGATCCAGATGAGTTAGTAACTATCACAATTGATGATTCAGTCTCCGGCGGCTGATCTGGGTCAGTATGTTTATCTTTAAATTTATTAGAAAAATCATTGCATTTGTATTTTTGTTAATTATTATCATTCCAATTTATATTATTGGTAATGTTTGGTACACCGCAAATAATCTAACACCAGTTAAAAGTGATGTAATTGTTGTATTAGGTGCTGCTCAATTTGATGGCAAGCCAAGTGATTTACTTCTTGCTCGATTACAAAGCGCCAGTGATAATTACAAGAATAAGATGGCGAAGGTTATTTACACTGTTGGCGCAGGTGCACCTGGCGATAGAAGTACAGAAGCAGCTGCCGGATACAACTGGCTAGTTGCAGATGGAGTTCCAAAGAAGAGTGTTCAAGCCATTCCAAAGGGGCGCGATACCTTGGGAAGTACTGAGGCTTATGTAGCTGCTATGAACAAAGCAAAATTTACCTCGGTGTTAATCGTGACCGATTCTTATCATTGCTTGCGTGCTGTGACGATGGCCAAGGATTTATCAGTCACCGCCTCCTGTGCATCTAGTCAAAGTGGTCCAGGTGCATTAGAGAATTCGAAGTTGCGTTACTTACTTCGCGAAAGTGCGGCGTATCTTGCTTATGTAACGGTTGGGCGATTTGGAATCTCCTTAAGTGATCGGGTGATTTAACCGCTTGACGTGCCGTAGATAGGATTAGTAAATGGTGTTACGCAAAGCAAATGAGCACTCCGGATATACCGAGTTTGATCGTGAGCGATTTTTAGATGAACCAGCTAAGCGTGGCGGACGAACCGAGTTTGCTCGTGATAGAGCGCGAATTATTCACTCCTTTGCATTACGAAGGCTTGCAGCTAAAACTCAAGTAGCTGTTCCATGGGCAACAGATTTTCCGCGCACCAGACTTTCTCACTCACTTGAGTGTGCTCAAGTTGGTCGTGAACTTGGCGCAGCGCTGGGCGCAGATCCAGATTTAATGGAGGGTGCTTGTCTAGCTCATGATCTAGGACATCCACCTTTTGGTCACAATGGTGAAGAGGCTTTAAATCTTTTGGCAGATTCATGTGGAGGCTTTGAAGGAAATGCACAAAGCTTGCGGTTACTAATTAGATTAGAAGCAAAAACTGTTCTACCTAATGGAAAATCAATCGGATTAAATTTAACCCGCAGCTCATTAGATGCAGCAACTAAGTACCCATGGCCTCGCGCAACAGGTACTCCTAAATTTGGTGTTTATGGTGATGATCTTGAAATCTTTAATTGGTATCGGCAAGGTATTGAAAGTGGAATAACCAGCATGGAAGCGCAGATTATGGATTGGTCTGATGATGTCGCTTACTCGGTGCATGATTTGGAAGACTCTTTAGTAAGTGGTCAGATAAAACTAGACCAATTAAGTAATGATTTGCCAAAGTTATTTACAGTTGCCCAAGAGTCATACTTGGCTGATATCACTGAATCCGAAATGGCCCACGCATTAATAGAGTTACAAAAATTATCCTGCTGGCCAAAGTATTACGACGGAACACACAGGTCATTAGCAAGGCTTAAGGATTTGGCATCTCAGTTAATTGGCAGATTCGCCCAAGCCGCCGAGATTGCTACCCAAGAAAAGTATGGCGATGGTGATTTAACTAGATATAACGCAAACTTAATTGTGCCAAGACAGCAACGAGTTGAAGTAGCACTCCTTAAATCAATGGCTGGTCACTATGTAATCAATGCTGCTGCTTCGCAAAAAAGATACGCCGAACAACAACAATTACTGAGTGAATTAGTCGAGGCGATACTTGCCAGCGCACCAAGCTCACTGGAAAGCTTCTTTTTGCAGGATTGGCAGAGTGCGCAAAATGATCAGCAACGGCTTCGAGTAGTAATTGACCAAGTGGCCTCATTAACCGATCCAGGCGCTCAAATCTTGCATGCAAAACTTACTGGCCAGAAGTAAATTAGAAGTTAAATAGGATTACCCCATGGCTGGCCGAATTAAAGATACCGATGTTGCCTATGTGCGCGATCACAGCCCAATTGATGATGTCGTAGGAGATTATGTTCAACTAAAAGGTGCTGGCGGTGGTCAGAAAAAAGGTTTGTGTCCATTTCATGATGAGAAATCTCCTTCATTTCATGTAACACCAAGCAAGGGATACTTTCACTGTTTTGGTTGCCAAGTTGGTGGCGATGTAATTGCTTTTATTATGAAGTTAGAGCACTTAACCTTTACTGAAACTGTTGAACGCTTAGCTGATCGAATTGGTTACACACTTACTTATGAAGCTGGTGGCACAACCACTGGACCTTCAATTAATCGATCTAGATTAGTTGCAGCAAATTTAGCATCAGCAACTTATTATCAAGAGCAGTTACAACTACCACAGGCACAACATGGTCGAGATTTTTTAACAAAGCGCGGCTTTGATCGAGATGCTGCTAAAAACTTTGGCGTCGGTTACGCACCGGACGAATGGGATAGCCTTTACAAATTCTTAAAAGGCAAAGGTTTTACCGATGAAGAGTTGATGTTGGCAGGTTTAGTTAAAGAGGGAACTAGAGGACCGATTGATCGCTACCGCAATCGTTTAATCTGGCCGGTAAAAGATATTTCTGGAGATGTTGTCGGATTTGGTGCCCGTAAATTGGCTTCCGATGATGTTGATCAAGGCCCTAAGTATTTAAACTCACCCGAAACTCCGATCTATAAGAAGAATCAAATTCTCTACGGATTAGATATGGCAAAGAAGGAGATTTCAAAAACCCGCCAAGTTGTAATTGTTGAAGGCTATACCGATGTTATGGCAGCTCATCTAGCTGGCGTCACTACAGCAGTTGCCACATGTGGCACCGCATTTGGTGATGAACATATTCGAATAATTAGAAGATTGTTAATGGATGCAGATGCATTTCGTGGTGAGGTTATCTTTACCTTTGATGGTGATGCAGCTGGCCAAAAAGCAGCACTTCGCGCATTTGAAGATGATCAAAAGTTTGTGGCACAAACATTTGTGGCGGTTGAAAAAAGTGGAATGGACCCATGTGAGTTACGACAAGAGCACGGAGATGCTGCAGTTCGCGAGTTAATCGCGCGCCGAGTTCCATTATTTGAGTTCGCTATTAAATCTGTAATTGCGGCCTATGACATCACAGCCCCTGAGGGTCGAGTTAATGCATTAAACCAAGTTGCGCCTTTGATCGGCAAGATTCGCGATGCCTCACTTCGTCCAGAGTATGTACGTTTACTTGCTGGCTGGTTGGGCATGGAGGTAGATATTGTGGCAACTGCGGTAAAGCGCAGCGGTTCCCGAACTGAAAATACGCAGAATTCACAAGTTAATTTAACTGATCCAATCCTGGTGTTAGAGCGTGAAGTTTTAAAGGTTAAGTTACAGATCTCAGATTTAGCATCTAGTTGGGTAGATCTTGAACAAAATGCATTCTCCTATCCAGCATATGATGCGCTTCGAAAGGTAATTGATTCGACAGAAGGTTTTACAACTGAGTCATTGCTGGATAAATGCGACAGTGATGAGATGAAGTCTTTGGTAACTGAACTAACGGTAGAACCAATTCGAACAGATGGTGAGGTCTCAGACCGATACATAACTAGCATCTTTGCACGATTACGAGAGGTCGCATTAACTCGCGCTATTGCAGAAATTAAATCAACGCTACAGCGATTAAACCCAGTAGAAAATGATGAGCAGTACCAAGAGATATTTGGCCAGTTAGTTGCCATGGAGGCAGCACGTCGAGTTCAGAAAGAGTTGGCGCTAGGAGAGGCGTAATCTGCGTAAAAATTTAAGTATTTTTGTGGGAGTAAAGAAGTTCGCTACTATTCACCTTCGCCAATCAATCCCCAGATTGGTTTAATCCCTGATAGCTCAATTGGCAGAGCAGCCGGCTGTTAACCGGCAGGTTATTGGTTCGAGTCCAATTCAGGGAGCATGGCACTGTTTAGAGTTCAGGTTTCATTACCTGACCGTCCCGGCTCACTTGGAGCACTTGCATCTGCAATTGGATTTGCTGGCGGTGACATTCGAGGATTAGTTGTTTTAAGAAGTGAAAATGGCCGTGGTGTTGATGACATCACGATTGCAGTTCCAGGATCTGATCCAACTGATTTACTAAATGTTTTGGGCTCTATTGGTGGCGTTGAGGTAATTTCAATAACACCGGTTTCTTAAAAAGTTTTAAAGTTTTACATCCCGTAATTGCTGCGCTGATTGCTCTGGCTCTAAATCCATAATAAAGGCGCCCATTCCAGATTCTGATCCAGATAAATACTTTAACTTTCCAGGTTGTCTTCTTACAGAGACTATTTGCCAATGAAGTCGCATGCTGTCGCGACCAGAGCGAACAGGTGCTTGATACCAAGAGGCGATGTAAGCCATCTCGATGCCAAAGACGCCATCTAACCTTGCCAAAATCTCTTTTCCGATAGGTGCAAACAATTGTGATTGCGCATCATCTAGCTGCGTAAAGTCGGCAACAGATCGCTTTGGTGCTAGGTGAATCTCAAATGGATAACGGGCTGCATAGGGAACAAAGGCGATCCACTCCTGATTTTGCGCAATTATTCGTTTCTCATCCCGTATTTCACGGGCGATTACATCATCAAGAAGTACTCGACCTGTTTGTTTTAGATGAGATGTTGCCGCCTTTAACATCTGCTCAATACGGGGTGGTAAAAATGAGTAAGCATAAATTTGGCCATGTGGGTGGGAGAGTGTTACGCCAACCTCTTCACCGCGATTTTCAAATGGAAATATCTGCGCAATGTAATCAAGTTTAGACAACTCAGCGGTTCGATCCTTCCAGGCCTCTAAAACTGTACGAATCTGTTGGATTGATAATTTAGCAAATGAGGTGTTGTGATCTGCGGTGTAGCAAACTACTTCGCATGCACCAGCCGCATCAACATTTGGGGTATCGATTCCGGTAATATTTGGCATCGACCAATTGCTGGCAGGTGAACGCAATGCTGGTGCGCGATTTTTAAAAACTACTACCTCATAATTTGAATCAGGAATCTCTGTTTTCTTCTCTGCAGTCGATGGACAAAGTGGGCAAAGCTCTTTTGGCGGCAGAAAAACTCGGTGCTGGCGATGAGATGCAACTGCGACCCACTCATTTACAAGTGCATCTAAACGCAAATGTCCGATGCCAGGTTGCGCTTCTTCATTACGAGTATCAACGGCATTTCGATCGATCTCTGTACTGTCGTAGTAAGAGATTGTGCGACCATCTGATAATTTCAAATCAGATCTAACCACCGAGCCAGATAATTTCTGCTTCATAGCCGGCAACTCTAGCCGAGGAAAGATCAGATTCTGATTTGGCCAGCGCAACTATCTACAGGTTTTTTACTAACGCTTGGCTTAGGTGTTGGCGTCGGAGTAGGCAGAACTGGACCTTGCACAACATTAAGCGTTAATGGCAATTCAATTTCAGCATGTGTTTTTGTAGTATCGACAAAATTAAGTGTGCCTGCGATCGGACCAGCAGGTACGCCAGTTAATCTAAGGAGCCATCTACCACTTGCTGCACGTACTGGATTTTGCGCTTTAATTTTAATTGTTTTATCAGTTGGTCTAAAGACAACTGTTCCAGTAACAACTGGTGAGCCAATAATTCGGTTAACTTCAACACTAATTTCAACTGGTTGATTTGTCGTATCACTTGCAACGGAGAGAATATTCATTGCAGTTGGTTCATTAACCGGCATTAAATCAGCTGGCTCTGGCTGCCACTTACCTTTTACCAATGCCATAAAAGTTTCAGGTGTGCCTCGGAAAACATTTAAATCTAATCTATTGCTAGGTACGCCATACTTTGGACCAATTCCGCAAGATGAGTACTGCCAAATCTGCCATTGCGATGAGCAGTTAGCTGTGCTCCAAGAGTGCACAAAACAACCAATGGGTTTCTTTAAACCAGGTTGGGCAATTGGATCGGCTGGATTAATTCCATATTGAGCCAGCCACAGTGGATACTGTCGCAGTTTTTCACTTCTAACCATTGCACTCTCTAGAAAGCTTGCATATGAGTATAGAAATGGTTTGCGGCCAGTCTTTTCTGTAACTGTTTCAAGCCAAGTCTCAGCCCATGCTGTAACAAGTGTTCGACCTAAGTACTTTGTGCAAGTTCCAGAAGTATTCCTGCGTACACAATTTTGTTCAAGATCTAGGGCAACCGGAAGATCCATTTCGTTGTATCCACCCAAAGATGCCAAACGCCAAATTACTTTTTGAGCCTGTGCTCTGGCATCACGTTGTATGTAAGCTAAATCAGTACTGTCCGGAAGATAAGCAAAGTGATACATGCCGGTGTACATGCCTGCAGCTTGTGCCGCATTTCGATCTTCAACCAACCACCGCATGGTTAATTGATCAGCTTTTTCTTGAGAATCTGAGCCCTTAATTAATACAAAGCGCATGCCCGCTTCAAACTTCTTTTTAAAGTCAATTGATTTGTCATTTGGATGTTGCCATCTACTGATATCAGTTCCATGAATATGACCACCAGGCCCAAATCCTGCAAGTAAAGTATTTTGATCGGCAAAGGTTAAAGAGTTATCAATTTTAAAATTTGCAGTTTTTGATGTGTTCTTTTTATTACCAACTACGGCAATAGCTTGATACTGCCCCTGCGCCTTTATTGCAGTGGCAACAGTTGTGATTCGCCATGATCCGCTGCTGGATGAGGTGGTTTTTAAAGATGTTTTATTCCAAGATACGCCATCAAATGAGTTAATACTTATTGCTGCTTTAGCCGCAGGCTTAATCTGACCATAAAAAGTTACGATGGATTCTCCAGCTTTTGGAGTGGTTGATACATTTAAAGTTACCGAAACAGTTGCTGCATTTGCAGGTTGGATTAAGTTTCCAACCATCATCACTATCGATAAGGCAAAAATGCCTGATTTCTTAAAATTTATCATTGCTCAATTATGGATGCATCTTCTCCAAAAACTCGTTTAATCGCCGCAACTAACCTGTCAGTGTGATCAGGATTGCGAGTTGCTTTGAAATCATGCGGGCCAGCAAACTTCTGACTATCAGCAAAATCTAAGGTTAATTGTTGATTCTCATAAGAAACTAACCGAGCATCAAAAAATGCTAGCCA